>NZ_JAAGPQ010000050.1:0-63337 GCF_017104985.1 Paraburkholderia sp. Ac-20342
CCGGGCGGCGCCGCTTTTTCCAGGCAGTAGCCGAGCCCGCGCACGGTGATGATGCGCACGCCGCTCGGCTCGATCTTCTTGCGCAGCCGGTGCACGTAGACCTCGATCGCGTTGTTGCTGACTTCCTCGCCCCATTCGCACAGATGGTCGACGAGCTGTTCCTTCGAGACGAGCCGGCCGATTCGTTGCAGCAGCACTTCGAGCAGGCCGAGTTCGCGCGCCGACAGATCGATGACCTGCTCGTTCACATAGGCGCTCCGGCCGACCTGGTCGAACGACAGCGAGCCATGCCGCACGACCGTCGGGCCGCCGCCCGCGCCGCGCCGCGTGAGCGCCCGCACGCGTGCTTCGAGTTCGTTGAGCGCGAAGGGTTTGGCCATGTAGTCGTCGGCGCCGAGATCGAGCCCCTTGACGCGTTCGTCGACGCTGTCGGCGGCGGTCAGGATCAGCACGGGCAGGTTCGAATTGCGCGCGCGCAGGCGGCGCAGCACCTCGAGGCCGGACATGCGCGGCAGGCCCAGATCGAGGATCAATAGGTCGAACGACTGCATTGACAACGCCGTATCGGCTTCCACGCCGCTTTTGACGTGATCGACGGCATAGGCCGATTGGCGGAGTGATCGAAGCAGACCGTCCGCGAGTATGCTGTCGTCTTCGGCTATCAGAATTCGCATGATGCGCCAGCCTGGCTTTGCCGGCACCGTGGGGGACGCCCCGGCGCGCAGCGGTCTCCGAACATCATTGTGGGTAGTTGAGGTAGTGCGACAGTAAAAATGCGCGTTCGCATGACAATCGCGCTTGCCAAAACTACTGTTTTTTTATACAGTGTCTGCGTTTCGTGTGCCGTTCTCAGGACCGTGCCGAATTTGTACCGAATCCGGCCGGAACCTGGGCGCACACCTGCCTCAGACGCCGTTCATCATAGCAAAGGACGATTCATGGAAGAAAGCAAGAAAGGCTCGGCTGGACTGACTGCTGAAAAGAGCAAGGCACTTGCCGCCGCGCTCGCGCAGATCGAAAAGCAGTTCGGCAAAGGGTCGGTCATGCGGCTCGGCGCAGGTGAGGCAGTCGAAGACATCCAGGTGGTCTCCACCGGGTCGCTCGGCCTCGACATCGCACTGGGCGTCGGCGGTTTGCCGCGTGGCCGCGTGGTCGAAATCTACGGTCCGGAGTCGTCCGGTAAAACCACGCTGACGCTGCAGGTCATCGCCGAAATGCAGAAGCTTGGCGGCACCGCGGCGTTCATCGACGCGGAACACGCGCTCGACATCCAATACGCGGGCAAGCTCGGCGTGAACGTGGCCGACCTGCTGGTCTCGCAGCCGGACACAGGCGAACAGGCGCTCGAAATCGCCGACGCGCTCGTGCGCTCGGGCTCGATCGACATGATCGTGATCGACTCGGTCGCGGCACTGGTGCCGAAGGCGGAAATCGAAGGCGAAATGGGCGACTCGCTGCCGGGTCTGCAAGCGCGTCTGATGTCGCAGGCGCTGCGCAAGCTGACCGGTACGATCAAGCGCACGAACTGCCTCGTGATCTTCATCAACCAGATCCGCATGAAGATCGGCGTGATGTTCGGCAACCCGGAAACCACCACGGGCGGCAACGCGCTGAAGTTCTACGCGTCGGTGCGTCTGGACATTCGCCGTATCGGTTCGATCAAGAAGAACGACGAAGTGATCGGCAACGAAACGCGCGTGAAGGTCGTCAAGAACAAGGTGTCGCCGCCGTTCCGCGAAGCGATTTTCGACATTCTGTACGGCGAGGGCATCTCGCGTCAGGGCGAAATCATCGACCTCGGCGTGCAGGCCAAGATCGTCGATAAGGCTGGCGCATGGTACAGCTACAACGGCGAACGGATCGGCCAGGGCAAGGACAACGCGCGTGAATTCCTGCGCGAAAATCCGGACATCGCGCGCGAAATCGAAAACCGTATCCGCGAATCGCTGGGCGTCACCGCGATGGCAGATGCCGTGACCGGCGCGGACGCTGAAGTCGCGGACGAAGAAGAGTAAGCATCAGGTGATACGCAAAGGCCGGCCGCTGTCCGGTTCAGGTTCCAGCTCCGACTCCGGGCGTTACCCGGACGGCCCGCGCGATGCAGCGGAAGGATCGCCCGAGCAGGGCGATCCCTTCGATCCGTTCGAATCCTTCGACGCCCACGATCACGCTGCGGGTCGCGGCCCGCAGCGTACTCGGTCTCGAGTTTCCTCTGCGGCGTCCAGCCCCGATTTCTCCGGGCCGGATTCCCAACCCCTCTCCGAAAACACCTACACCCGCTCACGCCGCCAACCCGGTGAAGCGAAGCCGGGGCAGTCCGACGAAGCGGACAGCAGAAAATCCCAACGCCCGGCCCGTTCGCTGAAAGCGCGTGCGCTCGGCTATCTGTCGCGCCGCGAATATAGCCGCGCCGAACTTGCGCGCAAGCTGAAACCCTACGTCGAGGAAACCGATTCGCTCGACACGGTGCTCGACTCGCTCGAAGCCGAGAACTGGCTATCCGACTCGCGTTTCGCGGAAAGCCTGATTCACCGGCGCTCGTCCCGACTGGGCACGAGCCGCATCCTCGGCGAACTGAAGCAGCATGCGCTCAATCCTGCGCTTGTCGAAGAGGCGACCGCGCAACTGCGCGACACCGAACTCGCCCGTGCACGGGCCGTCTGGAGCAAGAAATTCGGTGAACTGCCGGGCACCCCGGCCGAGCGCGCGAAGCAGGCGCGCTTTCTCGCCTCGCGCGGCTTTTCCGGCGCGACGATCGGCAAGATCCTCAAAGGTATCGACGAGATGTGGGACGGCGACTAGCCGCACAGCGAGCGGAAAACCAGGAAGCGCCACGCGGGCGGCACGCCAAAAAGACAGGCGGGGCAGCGTTTTCCGCGCTACAGCCCAGCGGGCGGGGACGCAATCGGGACTGTCCCAAATACCCGTTATGCTAAAATCCGTAGGTTTTCCAATCCGGCCTTTCCTTCCCGCATGTCGCTCTCCCCGCCAGTGTCCCGTCAGTTGCGTCATCGTCGCGCAATCAGAGCGGAAGCTTACGAGCGAGCAGATGGCCTGTGGGACGTGGAAGCGTGCCTGACCGACAAAAAGCCGCGCGATGTGCAGCTTGCGTCGGGTGTCCGGCCCAATGGTCAGCCGATCCATGAGCTCTGGCTTCGCATCACGATCGATCGCAAGCTCAACGTCGTCGACGCCGAAGCGTCGTCCGACTGGGTGCCCTATCCGGGCTCATGCCAGGCCAGCAATTCCGCCTATCGCGCCCTCATCGGGCTCAATCTGCTCCACAACTTCCGTCGCGATGCTGCCCGTTTGCTGGCCGGCACGGCTGGCTGCACGCATCTCACCGAGTTGTGCGCGGTCTTGCCGACCGCCGCGATTCAGGCGTTCGCCGGCGACGTGTGGAACACCGCTGACAGCGCATCGGGCGCGAACACGGGTTCAGGAGACGAATCGCCTGATAGCACGGGCGAGCATTCCAACGACAAACCGCCATTCCAGCTGGGACGCTGCCACGCGCTGCGTTTCGACGGCGAAGCGGTGCAACGGTTTTATCCGCGCTGGTATGGCCACGCGCCGCGCCCGGAGCAGCGCGCGGCCTCGTCAGGCGATGCGGCGGGCCGCGAGGCACAACGCGGCAGCGCGTCCGGCATGAACGGCGGCAGCGGAAACGAAGTTCAATCCAACTCTCAGACTGAAGGGAATCACGCATGAAGATTCACGAGTACCAGGGTAAGGAAATCCTGCGGAAATTCGGCGTCGCGGTACCGCGCGGCAAGCCGGTCTTCTCGGTGGATGATGCGGTCAAGGCCGCGCAGGAGCTGGGCGGCCCGGTGTGGGTCGTCAAGGCTCAGATCCACGCGGGTGGCCGTGGCAAGGGCGGCGGCGTGAAGGTCGCCAAGTCGCTGGAACAGGTTCGCGAGTATTCGGAACAGATCCTCGGCATGCAGCTCGTCACGCACCAGACCGGCCCGGAAGGCCAGAAGGTGAACCGCCTGCTGATCGAAGAAGGCGCTGACATCAAGAAGGAACTGTATGTCGGTCTCGTGATCGATCGCGTTTCGCAGAAGATCGTCGTGATGGCATCGAGCGAAGGCGGCATGGACGTCGAAGAAGTCGCGGAAAAGACGCCCGAGCTGATCCACAAGGTTGCCGTCGATCCGTCGACCGGCCTGAAGGATGCGGAAGCCGACGACCTCGCGAAGAAGATCGGCGTGCCCGACGCTTCGATCCCGCAAGCTCGCGCGATCCTGCAAGGCCTGTACAAGGCATTCTGGGAAACCGATGCATCGCTCGCCGAAATCAACCCGCTGATCCTGACCGGCGACGGCAAGGTCATCGCACTCGACGCGAAGTTCAACTTCGACTCGAACGCGCTGTTCCGTCACCCGGAAATCGTCGCTTACCGCGATCTGGCCGAAGAAGATCCGGCTGAAATCGAAGCGTCGAAGTTCGACCTCGCATACATCTCGCTCGACGGCAACATCGGCTGCCTCGTGAACGGCGCTGGCCTCGCCATGGCAACGATGGACACCATCAAGCTGTTCGGCGGCGAACCGGCGAACTTCCTCGACGTCGGCGGTGGCGCGACGACCGAGAAGGTCACCGAAGCGTTCAAGATCATGCTGAAGAACCCGAACCTGACCGCGATTCTGGTCAACATCTTCGGCGGCATCATGCGCTGCGACGTGATCGCGGAAGGCGTGATCGCGGCGTCGAAGGCCGTGTCGCTGAAGGTGCCGCTCGTGGTCCGCATGAAGGGCACGAACGAAGACCTGGGCAAGAAGATGCTCGCCGAATCCGGTCTGCCGATCATCTCGGCCGACAGCATGGAAGAGGCGGCTCAGAAGGTCGTCGCGGCTGCTGCGGGCAAGGCGTAAGCCGGCCACAGCGCATACCAGACTACGAATGGCGGCGCGCGAGCGACGCGGGCGGGCTTCACGACGCCTTGCGGCGCCACGGTGCGACGCCAAACGAACAGAGGTTAATACATGTCGATTCTGATCAACAAAGACACCAAGGTCATCACGCAGGGCATCACCGGCAAGACCGGTCAGTTCCACACGCGTGCTTGCCGTGAGTATGCAAACGGCCGCGAAGCGTATGTCGCGGGCGTGAACCCGAAGCGCGCCGGCGAAGACTTCGAAGGCATTCCCATCTACGCGAGCGTCGCCGAAGCCAAGGCCGAAACGGGCGCGACCGTGTCGGTGATCTACGTGCCGCCGGCAGGTGCTGCCGCGGCGATCTGGGAAGCGGTCGAAGCCGACCTCGACCTCGCAATCTGCATTACGGAAGGCATTCCTGTCCGTGACATGATCGAGCTCAAGGCCCGCATGCGCGCGGAAAACCGCAAGACGCTGCTGCTCGGACCGAACTGCCCGGGCACGATCACGCCGGACGAACTGAAGATCGGCATCATGCCGGGTCACATCCACCGCAAGGGCCGCATCGGCGTCGTGTCGCGTTCGGGCACGCTGACGTACGAAGCAGTCGGCCAGCTGACCGCGATCGGCCTCGGCCAGTCGTCGGCAGTCGGTATCGGCGGCGACCCGATTAACGGTCTGAAGCACATCGACGTCATGAAGATGTTCAACGACGATCCGGATACGGACGCCGTCATCATGATCGGCGAAATCGGCGGTCCGGACGAAGCGAACGCTGCCGAGTGGATCAAGGACAACATGAAGAAGCCGGTGGTCGGCTTCATCGCCGGCGTCACGGCGCCTCCGGGCAAGCGCATGGGCCACGCCGGCGCGCTGATCTCGGGCGGTGCGGACACCGCCGAAGCGAAGCTGGAAATCATGGACGCCTGCGGTATCAAGGTCACGAAGAACCCGTCGGAAATGGCGCGTCTTCTGAAGGCGATGCTGTAAATCGAAGAAATGTGCGTGCCGTCGCGGCACGCCTTTGATACGCTTACGAGGTCCTTTCGTGAGCGGGCGGTCCCGAAAAGCGGGGGAGTGCAGACTCCTCCGCTTTTTTTTGTCCGCGCGCATGCCGAGTTTCCGTCCGCTAGGCGGTTTTTTCCTATCCGGTCTCTCATGCTCGAATTCTTCTCGACGCTCAACTGGGGCGCGGTTTTCCAGATCATCGTCATCGACATTCTGCTCGGCGGCGACAACGCGGTCGTGATCGCGCTGGCCTGCCGCAATCTGCCGCCGTCGCAGCGCGTGCGCGGCGTGCTGTGGGGGACCGCCGGCGCGATCGTGCTGCGCGTCGTGCTGATCGCGTTCGCGGTCGTGCTGCTCGACGTGCCGCTGCTGAAGTTCGCGGGCGGCCTGCTGCTGCTGTGGATCGGCGTGCGTCTGCTCGTGCCCGCGCACGATGTGCATGAGAACGTCAAGCCTGCCGACAAGCTAATCTCGGCGATCAAAACCATCGTCGTCGCGGACGCGGTGATGAGCCTCGACAACGTGATCGCCATCGCGGGCGCGGCCGAGTCGGCCGCGCACGAGCATCGTCTTGCGCTCGTGATTTTCGGCCTCGTGGTGAGCATTCCGCTGATCGTGTGGGGCAGTCAGCTGATTCTCAAGCTGCTCGACCGCTTTCCGTTCATCGTGCTGTTCGGCGCGGCATTGCTCGGCTGGATCGCGGGCGGCCTGATGGTCAACGACCCGGCCGGCGACCGCTGGCCGATCCTCGACACGCCCGTCGCCGAATACGGGACGAGCGTCGCGGGGGCGCTGTTCGTCGTGATCGTCGGGTCTCTGCTGAAGCGCCGCAACGCGAGGCGCGCCGCGCTTTGACGGGGGCGCCGGGCGAGGAGATGCGCCGGGCGGGTTCGAGTGTGCCGGGCGGCTAACACGTCGGCACGTCGGCGCAACATTAGCCATCTGGCTGACTGTGAACCGCGCGCCTCACTCGCTACGATTGAAACGCCTGTTCCCGATTCGCGGGCAGGCGTTTTTCGTATCAGGAGGTCCGCCGATGATCTTTACCTTGCCGTATCCCCCTTATTCCCAGGCCCAGGCCGCGCGTTCCTCGTGCCTCTCCCGCTGCGTGCGCTGGCGCCCGAACTGGCCCGCGCGGCTCGCGCGCATCCGCGATCGCTGGGGCGTCGGCTTCACGCTGATCGAGCTGATGATCGTGCTCGCGATCGTCGGCGTGATCGCGGCCTATGCGATTCCCGCGTATCAGGACTATCTGGCGCGCAGCCGGGTCGGCGAGGGCTTGTCGCTCGCGTCCTCGGCGCGGCTCGCAGTGGCCGAAAACGCCGCGAGCGGCAATGCGTTCAGCGGCGGTTATGCGTCGCCGCCCGCCACGCGCAATGTCGAGTCCATTCAGATCGACGACGACACCGGCCAGATCACGATCGCGTTCACGACGCGCGTCGCGCCGGCCGGTTCGAACACGCTGACGCTCGTGCCGTCGGTGCCGGACAACGCGGACGCACCGACCGCGCGCGTCGCCTTGAACAAGGACGCGGTGCAGAGCGGTGCGCTCACATGGGAGTGTTTTGCGGGCGGCAAGGCGGCGTCGTCGTTGCCGGCACCGGGCGCGGGACCCGCGCCGGTCGACGCGCCGACGCTCGCGGCGAATCTGGCGCCGCCGGAATGCCGCTCCTGAGCGGTCGGCTGACTCCGCGCCGCAACAGGGACGCCACGTAAAACGCTGATTTTTGGGCTATTTCGGCCGGGCCGGCGCACAGCGCAAGGAATTTTTTGTATAGTGCGCCGGTTGCCGACGCCCACCGTTGATTCGATGCCCACCCCTTTCGCGCGTTACCTGTCTCTCGTCCTATTGGCTCTCGCGTTGGTGCTGCCTTATGCGGTTTCCAACCATACGTATCCGATCCCGACCTTCTACGCCGAATTCACCGCGTTCGCGCTGTATCTGCTGATGGGCGCCGCGGTCGTGCTGCTCGTCGCGAGCGCAAGGCCGCGCGTGACGTTCGCGTCGCCGGCGGTCGCGCTGGTGCCGCTGCTGTTCGGTCTCGTGCTGGTCGTGCAGACGTTCGTGCTGCCGGTCGCACAGCCGTCGATGAACTGGCTCGGCGCCGGCTTCCTGCTCGCCGCGTTCATGGCCGTGCATGCGGGCTACGGCTTCGCGCGCGCGAAGCTCGATGAAACCGCCTTGCGCTGGGCGGCCGGGGCGTTGATCGCGGGCGGCCTGTTTGCGGTGTTCAGCCAGGTGATCCAGCTGTTCCATCTCGAGACGCGCGTGGCGCCGCTCGTGGTCGCCTATAACGTGACCGTCGAGCGCCGGCCGTTCGGCAACATGGCGCAGGCGAACCACCTCGCCACCTATATCTCGTTCGCGATGGCGGGCGCGCTGTATCTCGTGCAGACACGGCGCATCGCCGTGCCGGTCTGGTTGCTCGTGTCGACGATTTTCTCGGCCGGACTCGCGCTGACCGTCTCGCGCGGTCCGTGGCTGCAAATGGGCGTGATCGTCGTCGCCGGTTTCTGGATGGCGTTCGCGCAGATGCGCAACGAGCCGCGCCTGCGCCGCGGCAACCGCGAGTGGCTGATTCCGATCGTGCTCGCGGTGCTGTTCTTCGTGGTCAATGCGCTGATCCGCTGGGCCAACGTGCGCTATCACCTCGAACTCGGGCAGTCGGCGGCCGAGCGCTTCCAGGACGCCGGCCAGATCGCGCCGCGCCTCGCGCTATGGAAATACGGCTGGACGATGTTCAAGGCGCATCCGCTGCTCGGCGTCGGCTGGGGCGAATTCCCGAACTACCAGTTCGAACTCGTGAAGACGTTGGGCGGCGTCGAAATCGCCAACAACTCGCACGACATCTTTATCGATCTGCTCGCGAAGACCGGCTTGATCGGTCTCGCGATCGTGCTGCTCGGTCTCGTCGCGTGGCTCGCGCGCGTCGTGCGCGCGCCGCAGAGCGCGGCGCGCGTGTTCGGCGTTGCGCTGATCGGCGTGCTGACGATGCACGCGCTCGTCGAATATCCGCAGCAATACATGTTCTTCCTGCTGCCCGCCATGTTCGTATTCGGCCTGCTCGAAACGCGGCCGCTACGCATCGTTCCCGAGCGCGTGTCGCTGGGCGTGTTTGCGGTGGTCGTGTTCGGCGGGCTGGCTTCGCTGTATCCGGTCTATCGCGACTATGCGCGTGCCGAGGTGCTGTATTACGGCGCGCGTCCGGCCGAGCAGTACGGCGCCGATCCGTCGTTCCTGTTCGGCTCGTGGGGCGAATACGGCCTCGCGACATTGCAGCCGATGAATTCCGCGAACCTGCAACACAAGCTCGAGATGCACCGGCGGGCGATCGCGCTGCTGCCGGGCGAAACGGTGCTGCGTCGTTACGCGGTATTGCAGGCCTTGAGCGGCGATACCGCGGCGGCGCTCGACACGGTCGAACGCCTGAGAATTTTTGCCGAGGAGTTGAAGGACTGGCCGGCGCAGTTGGGCTATCTGTACGAACTGGTCGACGAGCAGAAGTCGCTCGCCGGTTTCCGGGAAGAACTGGTCAAGCGCTACGGCAAGCCGTCGGCCGACGCGGCGCAGGATGACGACGATAGCGACGATTGACGGCGGCGCACGGTCTGTATCGGCCTTCTTTGCAGAGGGCTCCTCGCATCGCTCGTTCGGTTAAGGTTAGGGTTAAGGGCGTTCATGGAAGCTTGCGCGATTCGCTTCATGCGCGAAAGCTTCCGCCCGTCAGAGCTCCGAATATTTCGTGGACCTGCCTTTCGCCTTGTCCGCGGGATAGCGCTCTTCGTTCAGTTCGAGCTTTTCCGCCGCCGCCTCGACGAGATCGAAGCCGGCGGCATCGGCAACCAGCAGCAGGTACATGAGCACGTCGGCGCATTCGTGCCGCAGGTTCTTCATTTGCGTCGGATCGCGGAGCAATGCTTCGATGTCCGCATCGGTCTTCCACTGGATCGTTTCCAGCAACTCGCCGGCCTCGATGCTCGTGGAGACGATCAGGTTGCGCAGCGTGTGAAACTGCTGCCAGTCGCGAGCGTCGCGGAAGGCCAGTAATTGCTCGCGCAGTTTGTCGATGGTCATGTCCTTGTCCTGGTGGTTGCCGGGCGCGGTGTCGGATCGAGCCTGATGAAATACGCGCTCAATCCTGCGCGACCCAATCCCCCGATTTGCCGCCATGCTTTTCCATTACCCTCACATCCGTGATGGTCATGCCGCGATCGACGGCCTTGCACATGTCGTACACGGTCAGAAGCCCGACCTGCACGGCCGTCAGCGCTTCCATCTCGACGCCCGTTCGTCCGAGCGTTTCCGCCTGAACCGTGCAATGCACGCCGGGCAGCGTTTCGTCGAGTTCGAAGTCGGCTTTCACGCGAGTCAGCGCGAGCGGATGGCATAGCGGAATCAGATCGGCGGTGCGCTTCGAGCCCTGGATCGCCGCGATGCGCGCAATGCCGATTACATCGCCCTTCTTGGCGTTGCCGTCGCGGATCAGCGCGAACGTTGCCGGCAGCATGCGGATCGAACCCCGCGCGATCGCGATGCGCTTCGTCTCCTGCTTGCCGCCGACGTCCACCATATGCGCCTCGCCGGCCGCATTGAAATGAGTGAGTTCAGGCATGGTTGGCTCCTTCAGAGGGCGCCTATCATAGCAGTGCGCCCGTTGCGCGGCGCGGCGACCGGATCGCCCCTGAAGCGCCGCCACGACTGATTACAATTGCGCTGAGTGCTGCCCCGCGCCGTCCTCATGTCCGCTATCTTAGTCCGGGCCGCGCGCGTCGCTTTTCGACTTCGTCAGACCGGCTCCTCGATGCGTTCAAAACGGTTTCTCGCTGCGTTGCTGTCGATCGCGCTGGCCGCGCCGCCGGGCGCGTTCGCGCAGGCGAGCAGCGCTTCAGCCGGCGCATTGGGTAGCACCTCGGGCATCGCATCGAACAGTGCATCGAGAAGTGCTTCAGGTGGCCCATCAAGCAACACAGCGAGCAGCCCATCAAACACTCCCCCGGCCATCCCGTCGAGCATCACGTCGAATACCGCGTCCGGTATCGCGCTCAACCCGCAATCCAGCGAAGCGCCGCTCGTCAGCGGTCCGGCCGATAGCTACGCCGATCCGATCCTGCCGCAGGACATCGCGCCAGGCGTGTTCGGCACATATGGCGGCGCGCAAAGCCGCTTCTCGAACGGCAACAGCGGCAATAGCGGCAACAACCGCAACAGCGCCAACACGGGCCGCGCCGGCAGCAACGGCTGGCGCGCGCCGATCGCCGCGCAGCAGTTGCCCGATCTCGGCAGCGGCGGCGCCGGTTCGCTGACGCCGCAGGCCGAGCGCAAGCTCGGCGAGCGCGTGATGCGCGAGCTGCGGCGCGATCCCGACTATCTCGAAGACTGGCTCGTGCGCGACTACCTCAACTCGGTCTCGGGCAAGCTCGCGGCGGCGGCCAACGCGCTGTACATCGGCGGCTATCGTCCGGACTTCGATCTGTTCGCGGTGCGCGACGCGCAGATCAACGCGTTTTCGCTGCCGGGCGGCTTCATCGGCGTGAACACGGGGCTGATCGTGGCGACGCAGACCGAATCCGAACTCGCCTCGGTGCTCGGTCACGAGATGGGGCACGTCCTGCAACGCCATATCTCGCGGATGATCTCGAACGGCGAGCGCAGTACCTACGCGGCGCTCGCCGGCATGCTGTTCGGCGTGCTGGCGGGCGTGCTCGCGCACAGCGGCGATCTCGGCAGCGCGATCGCGCTCGGCGGCGAGGCGTACGCGGTCGACAGCCAGTTGCGCTTCTCGCGTTCGGCCGAGCAGGAAGCGGACCGCGTCGGCTTTCTGCTGCTCGCGGGCTCCGGCTACGACCCGTATGCGATGCCGACGTTCTTCCACCGGCTCGAGCGCGCGGCGATGAACGACAACGGCATGCCGGCCTATGCGCGTACGCATCCGCTGACGGGCGAGCGGATCGCCGACATGGAAGATCGCGCGCGCCGCGCGCCGTACCGGCAGCCGCATCAGGACCCCGAATACGGCTTTGTGCGGGCGCGCGCGCGTCTCCTGCAAGGCCACTCGCGCAGCGATTACGCCGATGAAATCTCGCGGCTGCACTCGGAAATCGACGAGCGCACGGCGCTCAACGTCGCCGCGAACTGGTACGGCATCGCGTATGGGCAGATGCTGCTGGAGCGTGACGACGACGCCACGGCGGCGCTCGCCAACGCGCGCGCGACGTTCACGGCGAGCGAGCGCGCCGAGGGCGAACCCGAGCGCAGCTCGCCGAGCCTCGACGTGCTCGCGGCCGACATCGCGCGGCGCGCCGGTCACGACGACGAAGCCGTACGGCTCGCCGATTTCGCGCAGAAGCGCTGGCCGCAGTCGAATGCCGCGATCGACATGCATATCCGCACGCTGCTGACCTTGCGGCGTTTCGCCGAGGCGCAGGCGCTCGCGAAGCGGGAGACGGCGGCGCATCCCGATCAGCCCGCGTGGTGGCTCTATCTCGCGCAGGCGAGCGCGGGCAGTGGCGACGTGTTGACCCAGCATCGCGCGATGGCGGAGAAGTTTGCGCTGGAGGGGGCATGGCCGTCGGCGATCCGGCAATTGAAGGACGCGCGCGATCTGAAGACGATCGGCTATTACGATCTCGCGACCGTCGACGCGCGTCTGCACGAGATGGAGAACCGCTACAAGGAAGAACGGCTCGACGAGAAGGGGGAAGGGGTGTGAGCTTGCCGTCGGCGCGCATGAAGCGAAGCGCCTTCTGCGAGACGAAGAACGGTGACTGACGGTGGTTCGTGGGGAAGCGTCAGTCTGGTCAGTCAGGCTCCGATGCCGGGCTCGGCCGACAGAAGCCTGCCTCGGCGCGTGCCTCAGATCCGGGCCTCAGACCCGCGACTCAAACCCCCGCCGCTGGACTCGCGACGAACCCGAACCGCGCCGCCACTTCATCGCGCCGCACGCTTTGCAGCGGCAACGCGACCTGATCGTTCCAATGGAATTTGCCGCTCAGCGTATCGTCGCCGGCGAGCGTCGCGTGATCGGAGAAGAGTTCCAGGTCGTGATCGTGCAGCGTCGCGATCCGTGCCGGCTCCGAGCGATCGGCGAACAGAACGCCGCCGTCTTCATCGACGAATACCGCCGCTGGTTCGAACGCACCGCCGCCCTGGTCGTGCAACGCGAGTGAGCCATCGGCTGCCGCGGACAACCTCACCACCCACGGCGTATACGCAAGCTCGACGTACACACGCTGCGGCCCGTTCTGGAAAAACCACTGGCCGCGCTCGTCGGCCTCGTAGTTGCGGTTGATGAAGCCGAGCAGCGCTTCATGACGGATCGCCACGCCCGGCGAGCCGCTTGCCTGGGCCGCTTCGTCGCGCATGCGCCAGTTGCCGCGCCGGTCGAGCATGAGCCAGCCGGTGCAGCTCGGCACGTTTGGCCATTTGGCGAGAGCCTGTTTGACGATGTCATCCATGATCGACGTGACGCTCCAGATAGCCGAACACGCGCCGCGAGAGCCAGTCGATGCGGCCCGGGAACGGCCCGGTCATGAAACCCGCGTGGCCGCCGTGTTCGGGTTGATAGAGTTCGACCGCCGCCGACACCTCGTGCCGCGACGGCAGCGCCTCGGCCGGCAGGAACGGATCGTTGCGCGCGTTGAGCACGAGCGTCGGCACCTCGATGTGCGGCAGCAGCGGGCGCGTGGTTGCGCGGCTCCAGTAGTCGTCGGTATCGCGAAAGCCGTGCAGCGGCGCGGTCACGACGTTGTCGAATTCGTACATCGTGCGGCTTGCGAGCATCGCGTCGCGATCGAACAGCCCCGGAAACTGTTCGAGCTTCTGGCTGGCCTTCTGCTTGAGCGTTTTCAGGAAGCTGCGCGTGTAGACGAGGCCGAAGCCCTGCGACAAGGCGCGGCCGCCCGCATGCACGTCGATCGGCGTCGAAATCGCGGCGGCCGCCGACACCACCCGCGCCGCGTCTTCGCGCTGTTCGCCGAGCCAGCGCAGCAGCACGTTGCCGCCGAGCGACACGCCCGCCGCGACGACCGGCCCGCGATGCGCGGCGCGCAGTCGGCGCAGGACCCAGTCGACCTCGGCGCTGTCGGCGAGATGGTAGAAGCGCGGCAGACGATTCAGCGGGCCGCTGCAGCTGCGAAAGTGCGGCACCACGCCGTGCCAGCCGTATTTGCGCGCGGCCGCCATCAGCGTGGCCGCGTAATGCGAGCCCGAACTGCCTTCGAGGCCGTGAAACAGCACGAAGAGCGGCGCGGTATCGGCGGGCGGGCTGTCGTGCGCAACCCAGTCGAGATCGATGAAATCGCCGTCGGGCGTGTCCCAGCGCTCGCGGCGAAACGACACCGCGGGGCGGCGCGCGAACAGCGAAGGGACGATGGTTTGCGCATGCCGGTTCGGCAGCCAGAGCGGCGCGCGGTACAGCAGTTCGACGCTCGCCTCGACGGCCGCCGCGACCTTCGTGGAAGCCGGGACGGGGGAAGCGGATTTGTCGTGCGTCGAACTCATGCCTGCATGAAAACGGAAAGCGTCGATCCGAAGTGGCGCCGCGCGCTCAATGCAGCGGACCTTGCCCGTGCCGCATCTTCGTGGCGAACTGGCTCGCGGTTTCGTTCGGCATCGGGCTCGCGTGAATGTGCGCGATGCGCCATTCGCCGCGCTCGTGAACCATCACGTAAGTGGTGAAAACCATCGCGGGCGTGGCGGTCGGGCCAGCCGGGCGATGCGCCTCGGCAATCGCATAGACCACGGTGCCGAGGCTGTCGTAGACGCGGATGTCGAGCGGCTCGATCAACACCGGCGCCGCTTCGAGCTGGGTCTGCAAGCCGGCGCGGATACTGTCGAGCCCATGCAGGTGCGAGCCGTCCGCGCAGATGCAGCTCACGAACTCCTCGTCGATCCACAAGCCCATCAAGCTGTCGATATTGACCTCGGCGACGGCCTGATAGTAGGCGTTCAGGGTATCGGCGGCGGCTTCGAAGATATGGGCAAAACGTGGCATGGCTCGTCAGTCTCTTGTGCGCGGCGCGCGGTTGAGGATCGGCGGTCAGCGGGATGGTCCGGCGCGCCGGACCATCGCTCCCCGGCGCCAGCTTGCCCGCGCCGCAAGGCGCGAACATGACGCGACGCACTCGGGGGCGTGCGGTGTTGCGTGCAAGTATCAGTCGGCTCAGCGCTGCGCGAGCAGCATGCCGCGCAAATCGCCGAACACCTGCTCGGCGCTCAACTGTTTCAGGCAGTTCAGATGGCCGAGCGGACACTCGCGCTCAAAACAGGGGCTGCATTCGAGATGGAGCCATTGTACCTTCGCGAGCTCGGACAAGGGCGGCGTGTGGCGCGGATCGGTCGAGCCGTACACGGCCACGAGCGGGCGGCGCAGCGCGGCGGCGACGTGCATGAGACCGGAGTCGTTGGTGACGACCGCGTTGGCTCGCGAGATCAGCGCGCAGGCTTCGCCGAGCGCGGTCTGGCCGCACAGGTTGCGCACGTTCGGGGCTTTCTCGGCGATCGCCTGGGCGAGCGGCGCATCTTTCGGCGAACCGAGCGCGACGATCTGCGTGTACGGGAACGACTGGCCGACCATTTGCGCGAGCGCGGCGAAGTGCTCGGTCGGCCAGCGCTTCGCGGCACCGTATTCGGCACCCGGGCAGAACACGAGCAGCGGCACGCGCGTATCGAGATTGAAGCGCGCCGAGACGCGCGACGCCTCGTTCAGGTCCGCGTCGAGGCGCGGCATCGGCAGGTCCTCGGGAACCTTGGCGCCGGGCGCGTAGGCGAGGGCCGCGTAATGGCCGACCATCGGCGGGCGCTCGTCCTTGCGCGGATTCGCGTGGCGCACGTTGAGCACGCCGTAGCGGCTCTCGCCGCTATAGCCGATGCGCAGCGGGATGCCCGCCAGCCACGGAATCAGCGCCGACTTGAACGAGTTCGGCAGCACGTAGGCCGCGTCGTAGCCGACGTCGCGCAAGTCGCTCGACAACTGCCAGCGGCGCAGCATCTGCAGCTTGCCGTGCGCGAGGTCGGTGGCGTAAACGTCGCGGATTTCCGGCATGCGTTCGAGCACGGGCGCGACCCAGGTGGGCGCGACCGCGTCGATGACGATGCGCGGATGCAATTTCACGAGGCGCGCAAACAGCGGCTGCGCCATCAATGCGTCACCGATCCAGTTCGGTGCGATAACCAACGCGCGACGCATCAGAGTGAGTGTCCGGTATCGATAAGAAGCGCCGCGCGCGCAATGCGCGTGGCGTTCGGATGGGTCAAAAGGGGAAAGCCGAAAACCGCGCGGCATGTAGCCGTTTGCCCTGACACGCCGGGGTGGCGGTTCGGGCTCGCGGCGCGGCTGCGCGGGTAATCGGCTCGTATGAAGGGCTCGCGCCGGTTTCGGCGGCGCGGGTGTCGTCGTGAAACCGTCGCGCTGCTGAAGCCGGCCGAAGCCGCTCGATAAGCCGTGCCTAGTGGCCCCTGATTACTTCGCCGTCGCGCAGCTTGTAGCGCGTGCTGCAGTACGGGCAGCGCGCTTCGCCGTGCGTGACGTCGATGAAGACGCGCGGATGCGCGCTCCAGCGCGGCATGGCCGGGTTCGGACAATACGCCGGCAGGTCCTTTGCCGACAGTTCGACCAGCGGCATTTCCTTGATTTCGCTCATGAGACTCTCGTTGTATGCGGGGGGCGGTCAGAGCGCCGCCGGCGAGCGGCGCGGCGCATCCTGGAACTTCGCTCAGATTCGGGTCAGCCAGTGCGCGTACTTCGGATTCTTGCCGTTCACGACGTCGAAGAAGGCCGCTTGCAGCTTCTCGGTGATCGGGCCGCGCGCGCCGGCGCCGATCGTGCGGTTGTCGAGCTCGCGGATCGGCGTGACTTCGGCGGCGGTGCCGGTGAAGAACGCTTCGTCGCAGGTATAGACCTCGTCGCGCGTGATGCGCTTTTCGATGACCTGCAGGCCCATGTCGCGCGCGAGCGTGATGACGGTGTCGCGCGTGATGCCGTCGAGGCACGACGACAGATCGGGCGTGTACAGCTTGCCGTTGTTGACGAGGAAGAAGTTCTCGCCCGAGCCTTCCGACACGTAGCCGTCGACGTCGAGCAGCAGCGCTTCGTCGTAGCCGTCGGCGATCGCTTCCTGGTTCGCGAGAATCGAGTTCACATACCAGCCCGACGCCTTCGCGCGCACCATCGACACGTTCACGTGGTGGCGCGTGAACGACGAGGTCTTCACGCGGATGCCCTTGGTCATGCCGTCTGCGCCGAGGTACGCGCCCCACGGCCAGGCGGCGATCGCGACGTGAATCGTGTTGCCCTTGGCCGACACGCCGAGCTTTTCCGAGCCGACCCAGATGATCGGGCGCAGATAGCACGACTCGAGCTTGTTCTCGCGGACCACTTCGCGTTGCGCGGCGGCGAGCGTTTCATGGTCGAACGGCACGTCCATCTGGAAAATCTTGGCCGAGTTCAGCAGGCGCTTGGTGTGCTCCTGCAGGCGGAAGATCGCGGTGGCGCCGTCGGCCGTCTTGTAAGCGCGCACGCCCTCGAATACGCCCATGCCGTAGTGCAGCGTGTGGGTGAGCACGTGGATCTTGGCATCGCGCCAGTCGATGAGCTTGCCATCCATCCAGATCTTGCCGTCGCGGTCGGCCATTGACATACGATTCTCCAGCGGGTGCGTTATGAGGTGTGGCGGCGTGTGGCGGCGAGCGCCAAGGCATGGCCAGGAGCGCTATTTTAGCGTCATTTGCACACACAACGGGCATTTGAGCGTATCCCGGACGCTATAATCCTGCGCACGCATAAATCGAATCCGGATGCGCCAGCGGGTGGGCTCGCAACCTGGCGCCGACCTGTTCTTCCTGGCGGCGTCCCTCGCGCCGGCGCCCTTCGCCTCATGCTCGCTCGACTGTCCGATACCGATCGCCGCGCTTTCCGTGAGGGCGCGCGCGACTATACTCCCACGCTGATGGCGATTTTCTCGTGGGGCCTCGTCACCGGTATCGCGATGAGCAAGTCCGTGCTCACGCTGCCGCAGGCGCTCACGATGTCGCTGCTGTGCTACGCCGGTTCGTCGCAACTGGCGGTGCTGCCGCTTCTCGCCGCGAAGCTGCCGGTCTGGACCGCGCTGCTGACCGCGGCAATGGTCAATACCCGCTTCGTGATCTTCAGCGCCGGCCTCGCGCCGCACTTCTCCTATCTGCCGATGTGGCGGCGCATCCTGCTCGGCTATTTCAACGGCGACGTGATCTATCTGCTGTTCCAGAAGAAGAGCTTTCCCACCGGCTACGTGCCCGGCAAGGAGGCGTATTTCTGGGGCATGGCCGTGTCGAGCTGGCTGTCGTGGCAGGTCTCGTCGATCGTCGGCATCCTGCTCGCGAGCCTGATTCCCGATAACTGGGGGCTCGCGCTCGCGGGCACGCTCGCGCTGCTGCCGATCATGGTGTCGGCGATCGCGACGCGCTCGACGATGGTCGCCGTGGCGGTCGCCGGCATTGTCTCGCTGCTCGCTTTCGACCTGCCGTACCGGCTCGCGCTGCCGCTCGCGGTGATCGCGGCGATCGTCGCCGGCAGCGCGGCCGACCTCATGATCGAGCGGGCGGACCTGCGCCGCATCCGCGACCGCGCTGGAGACGCCCCATGACCTCGACGCAGATCTGGCTCGCGATTGCCGGCATGACCTTCGTCACCGCGCTCACGCGCGCGCTGTTCCTGATCGGCGGCGAGCGCACGGTGCTGCCGGCGCGCGTGCAGCGCATGATGCGCTACGCGCCCGCCGCGGCGCTCGCGGCCGTGGTGCTGCCCGACGTGCTGGCGACCCCCGGGGGTTTGTCGTTCGCGCCGTCGAATCACGAGTTCTACGCGACGCTCGCCGGTCTCGGCTGGTTCCTGTGGCGCCGCACCATGCTCGGCACGATCGTCACCGGGATGGTCGTGTTCACGTTGCTGCGCGTCCTCATGCTGCTCGTGTGACGGGGGGCGGCGCCGATGCTGCGGCGCGGTATCGGCGCTGGCGCGGCCAAATACGGGAGATTCGCGCCATCGCGGGTCAGAAGGCCGTTTGGATCAGTTAAAATGCCGCTTTCCGGGTTGAGCGCGCCGCAGCAAGGCGCCCGTGCCGCGGCGATCCCGCCGGCGCCCAATCCCGCGGAGCCGCCGGGCCGCGGCGCTGGAGTTCGCCGCGCAGCGCCCCGCGCGCAGTCCGCCACCGCCTTCTCATCCACTCGCATACTCAAGCCCATGAACAAGGTATTGCGTCTCTCCGACCTGATCGCCGAAGGCAAGCTGTCCGGCCAACGTGTGTTCATCCGCGCCGATCTGAACGTGCCGCAGGACGATCAAGGCAACATCACCGAAGACACCCGCATCCGCGCTTCCGTGCCGGCCATCGAGGCCGCGCTCGCCGCCGGCGCCGCCGTGATGGTCACCTCGCACCTCGGCCGCCCGACCGAAGGCGATTTCAAGCCCGAAGACTCGCTCGCGCCGGTCGCGAAGCGCCTCGCCGAACTGCTCGGCCGCGACGTGCCGCTCGTCGCCAACTGGGTCGAAAACGGCGTCGACGTGGCGCCGGGCTCGGTCGTGCTGCTCGAAAACTGCCGCGTCAACAAGGGCGAAAAGAAGGATTCCGACGAGCTCGCGCAGAAAATGGCGAAGCTCTGCGATATCTACGTGAACGACGCGTTCGGCACCGCGCACCGCGCCGAAGCGACCACCCACGGCATCGCGAAGTACGCGCCGGTGGCCTGCGCGGGTCCGCTGCTCGCCGCCGAACTCGAAGCGCTCGGCAAGGCGCTCGGCGCACCGAAGCGTCCGCTCGTCGCGATCGTCGCGGGCTCGAAGGTGTCGACCAAGCTGACCATCCTGAAGTCGCTCGCCGAGAAGGTCGATCAGCTGATCGTCGGCGGCGGCATCGCCAATACGTTCATGCTCGCGGCCGGCCTGAAGATCGGCAAGTCGCTTGCCGAAGCCGATCTCGTCGCCGAAGCGAAGGCGATCATCGACGCGGCCAAGGCGCGCGGCGCCTCGGTGCCGATCCCGACCGACGTGGTCACGGCCAAGGCGTTCTCGCCGACCGCGAAGGCCGAAGTGAAGGCCGTCGCCGACGTAGAGGACGACGACATGATCCTCGACATCGGTCCGCAGACCGCGCAGGCGCTTGCCGCGCAGCTCGAAAAGGCCGGCACGGTCGTGTGGAACGGCCCGGTCGGCGTGTTCGAGTTCGACCAGTTCGGCAACGGCACGAAGACGCTCGCGGACGCGATCGCGCGTTCGGCGGCGTTCTCGATCGCCGGCGGCGGCGACACGCTCGCGGCGATCGCTAAGTACGGCATCCACGACCAGGTCAGCTACATTTCGACGGGCGGCGGCGCGTTCCTCGAATTCCTCGAGGGCAAGAAGCTGCCAGCGGTCGAAGTTCTGGAATCGCGGGCTTAACGTGGCGGCGCGTTCCCCATCGGCGAAGTCGACCAAGGCGCGAGGCGCGCAAGCGCCGCGCGGTAACGCGGCAGCGACGGCAGGGGAGCGCGTGGCACGCGCGACCGCTGTGCGGGCAACGGCGGAACAGGAGGTGGCTGGCGAGGTGCCGGCAGCGCCAGTGACCACTGAACCGGCGCCAGTTGCCGGAGCGGCCGCGGAGCCGGTTGCGGAGCATGCCCTCGCCGCCGGCGCGGAGCAGCCGCCAACGCCCCGCACCGGCTCCACTCAAACAGATTCGACCCCGCCGGCACAGCCTTCCGGCAAGCAGCACGGCAACACCCCGGCGCGCGAGGCGCCGGTCACGCATACCGCATCACCCGTATTACCCCACAAAGCGACCCCGGTCACAGCCGGCGCGCGACCCCACGCAGCATCTTTCGATGCGCCGACTCCGCAGCAGCCCCCCAGTGCTCTTTCCAGCGATCCCATCCAGACGAGGAGACTCATGCATCGCGCCACCAAGATTGTCGCTACTATCGGTCCGGCTTCCAGCACACCGGAAATCCTGCTGCAAATGATTCGTGCGGGGCTGGATGTCGTGCGGCTCAATTTCTCGCACGGCACCGCCGACGACCACCGCCAGCGCGCCGAATTCGTGCGCGAGGCGGCCCGCCAGGCCGGCCGTGAAGTCGCCATCATGGCCGACCTGCAGGGGCCGAAGATCCGCGTCGGCAAGTTCGAGAGCGGCCGCACGACGCTCGTCGTCGGCAATCCGTTCATCCTCGACGCCGACTGCGAGCTCGGCAACGACGAGCGCGTCGGCCTCGACTACAAGGACCTGCCGCGCGACCTGAAGCCGGGCGACGTGCTGCTGCTCAACGACGGCCTGATCGTGCTGGACGTGCAGCGCCTGATCGGCAACGAGATCCATACGATCGTGAAGGTCGGCGGCGAGCTGTCGAACAACAAGGGCATCAACCGCCAGGGCGGCGGGCTGTCGGCGCCCGCGCTGACCGCGAAAGACATGGAAGACATCCGCACGGCGATGTCGCTCGGCGTCGATTTCATCGCGGTGTCGTTTCCGAAGAACGCCACCGACATGGAAATGGCCCGCCAGCTCTCGAACATCGCTGGCGCGCCGTACGGCATCAAGCCGAAGATGATCGCGAAGATCGAGCGCGCCGAAGCGATTCCGGCGCTGCAGGGCATTCTCGACGCGTCGGACGGCATCATGGTCGCGCGCGGCGATCTGGCCGTCGAAGTCGGCAATGCCGCGGTGCCGGCGCTGCAAAAGCGCATGATCCGCATGGCGCGCGAGTCGAACAAGTTCGTGATTACCGCGACGCAGATGATGGAGTCGATGATCCACGCACCCGTGCCGACCCGCGCGGAAGTGTCGGACGTCGCGAACGCGGTGCTCGACGGCACCGACGCGGTGATGCTGTCGGCGGAATCGGCGGCGGGCAAGTATCCGGTGCAGACCATCGAGACGATGGCCGCGATCTGTCTCGAAGCCGAGAAGTCGGAGCAGTCGGAACTCGACAAGGACTTCCTCGACCGCACGTTCACGCGCATCGACCAGTCGATCGCGATGGGCGCGTTATTCACGGCCTATCACCTCGGCGCGAAGGCGATCGTCGCGCTGACCGAGTCGGGCTCGACCGCGCTGTGGATGTCGCGCCACTGGACCCACGTGCCGATTTTCGCGCTGACGCCGCGCGTCGGCAGCGAGCGGGCGATGGCGCTGTACCGCAACGTGACCTCGCTGCATCTGGACACCAACACCGACCGCGACACCGCCTTGCAGCAGGCGCTCGAAACCGTGGTCCGCAAGGGCTATGCGTCGCATGGCGACATGGTCGTGCTGACGGTCGGCGAGCCGATGGGCCAGGCCGGCGGCACCAACACGTTGAAGATCGTGCGGGTTGGCGAACCGTACTGATCGGGTAGGACCCGCTCGATCGGCACAGGCCCGATTGAGCGAAGCAGGCCGGCACCCCGGCATCCGTACGGCTCGTGTGCGACGGCGCACCAAAACGCCGTTGCGAGCCCGGGAACGCCGCCTGCTTCGCGATAGAATCGCCGCAAAAGATGCCGACGACAAAAGAATTCGTTTCAATCTAAGGAGTTACAGCATGCCTCTCGTATCAATGCGTCAACTGCTGGACCATGCTGCCGAAAACGGCTACGGCCTGCCGGCGTTCAACGTGAACAACCTGGAGCAGGTGCAGGCGATCATGGCCGCGGCCGACAAGGTCAACGCCCCGGTCATCATGCAGGCCTCGGCCGGCGCGCGTAAGTACGCGGGCGAGCCGTTCCTGCGTCACCTGATCGAAGCGGCGGTCGAGTCGTATCCGCACATCCCGGTCGTGATGCACCAGGACCACGGCCAGTCGCCGGCGGTGTGCATGGCGGCGATCCGCAGCGGCTTCACGAGCGTGATGATGGACGGCTCGCTCGAAGCCGACGGCAAGTCGGTCGCCTCGTACGAGTACAACGTCGAGGTGTCGCGCAAGGTTGTCGAAGCGGCGCACTCGATCGGCGTCACGGTCGAAGCGGAGCTGGGCGTGCTCGGTTCGCTCGAAACGATGAAGGGCGACAAGGAAGACGGCCACGGCGCCGAAGGCACGATGACGCGCGAGCAGCTGCTGACCGATCCGGAGCAGGCCGCCGACTTCGTCAAGCTGACCCAGTGCGACGCGCTGGCGATCGCGATCGGCACCTCGCACGGCGCCTACAAGTTCAGCAAGAAGCCGACGGGCGACATTCTCTCGATCGCACGCATCAAGGAAATTCACGCGCGCATTCCGAACACGCACCTCGTGATGCACGGCTCGTCGTCGGTGCCGCAGGAACTGCTGGCCGAGATTCGCGAATTCGGCGGCGACATGAAGGAAACCTACGGCGTGCCGGTCGAGGAAATCCAGGAAGGCATTCGCCACGGCGTGCGCAAGGTCAACATCGACACCGACCTGCGTCTCGCGATCACGGGCGCGATCCGCCGCTACATGGCGACCAACCCGGGCAAGTTCGATCCGCGCGACTACCTGAAGCCGGCGCGCGAAGCGGCGATGAAGGTCTGTATCGACCGCTACACGCAATTCGGCTGCGAAGGCCAGGCCGGCAAGATCAAGCCGGTCTCGCTTGATAAAATCGCGGAGAAGTACAAGTCGGGCGAGCTCGCGCAAGTCGTCCGCTAAGCTGTCGTTCCGGCCGGCTTTTCGCCCGGCCTGCTGGCCGTTTGGCCAGGTTGTCGTTAGATCGCCGTTCCCGCATCATCGGGGGAACGGCGTTTCCCTTTTGTTCCGGTCACACTTTTTGCCCCACTTTTAGCGAACCACGACGATGTCTACCCTCTACGAATCCACGCTCCGCTCGCTGCCGCTGCTCGGCCGCGGTAAAGTCCGCGACAACTATGCGGTGGGCAACGACCAGTTGCTGATCGTCACGACCGACCGTCTGTCGGCGTTCGACGTCATCATGGGCGAG
Source organism: Paraburkholderia sp. Ac-20342 (assembly GCF_017104985.1). Taxonomy (NCBI): domain Bacteria; kingdom Pseudomonadati; phylum Pseudomonadota; class Betaproteobacteria; order Burkholderiales; family Burkholderiaceae; genus Paraburkholderia; species Paraburkholderia sp. Ac-20342. Next base: position 23,771 of record NZ_JAAGPQ010000050.1, read on the forward strand.
CCGATTCCGAACAAGGGCCGCGTGCTCAACGCGATGGCGAACTTCTGGTTCGAGAAGCTCAAGCACGTGGTGCCGAATCACCTGACGGGCGTCGCGCCCGAGTCGGTGGTCGCGCCGGACGAAGTCGAGCAGGTGAAGGGCCGCGCGGTGGTCGTCAAGCGTCTGGAGCCGATCCTCGTCGAAGCGGTGGTGCGCGGCTATCTGGCCGGCAGCGGCTGGAAGGATTACCAGGCCACCGGCTCGGTGTGCGGCGTGCAACTGCCGCCGGGCCTGCAGAATGCGCAGAAGCTGCCCGAGCCGATCTTCACGCCGGCCGCCAAGGCCGAGATGGGCCACCACGACGAAAACATCACCTACGACGAGATGGAGCGCCGCATCGGCACCGAACTGTCGGCTACGATCCGCGACATCTCGATCCGCCTGTACAAGGAAGCCGCGGACTACGCCGCGACGCGCGGCATCATCATCGCGGACACGAAGTTCGAATTCGGTCTGGACAACCACGGCAAGCTGTATCTGATGGACGAGGCGCTGACCGCCGATTCGTCGCGCTTCTGGCCGGCGGACGAGTACCAGGTCGGCACCAACCCGCCGTCGTTCGACAAGCAGTTCGTGCGCGACTGGCTCGAAACCCAGCCGTGGAAGAAAGAGCCGCCGGCACCGAAGCTGCCGGACGACGTGGTCGCGAAAACGGGCGAGAAATACCAGGAAGCGCTCGAGCGCCTGACCGGGCACACGCTCGACTGATCGGATTGCGCGCGCCGCGTCAGGCGCGCATTGCCCGGAAACAAGGAAGCCGTAGAGATGAGTGAAGCACAAACCGCCCATACGCATGACGCGCCGGTCGTCGGCGTGCTGATGGGCTCCAGTTCCGACTGGGAAGTCATGAAGAACGCCGTCGCGATCCTGCAGGAATTCGGCGTGCCGTACGAAGCGAAGGTCGTGTCCGCGCATCGCATGCCTGACGAAATGTTTGCCTATGCCGAAAGCGCGCGCGGGCGCGGCATCCGCGCGATCATCGCGGGCGCGGGCGGCGCGGCGCATCTGCCGGGTATGCTGGCCGCCAAGACCACGGTGCCGGTGCTCGGCGTGCCGGTCGCGAGCAAGTATCTGAAGGGCGTCGATTCGCTGCATTCGATCGTGCAGATGCCCAAGGGCGTGCCGGTCGCGACGTTTGCGATCGGCGAGGCGGGAGCCGCGAACGCAGCGCTGTTCGCGGTGTCGCTCTTGTCCGGCACCAGCGCCGAATATGCGGACAAGCTCGCTGCATTCCGCGTGCGCCAGAACGAAGCGGCTCATGCGATGGTATTGCCGGCGCTGTAAGCGCGCCGGTTGTTTTTAAAGACCAGGACGTCTCCTGTCCGACCCCCGGCCGGGATGCCCGCCGCTCGCCGCATGAGCGCAAGGCGTATCCGGCCGCGACCGACCACCAAGATGAACCCAGACAACACACCGGTTTCACCGATTCTGCCCGGCGCATGGCTTGGCATGGTCGGTGGCGGCCAGCTCGGCCGCATGTTCTGCTTTGCCGCCCAGGCGATGGGCTATCGCGTCGCCGTGCTCGATCCGGACGAAACCAGTCCGGCCGGCGCAGTCGCCGATCGCCACCTGCGCGCGGCCTACGACGATGAAGTGGCGCTGACCGAACTCGCGCGGCTGTGCGCGGCGGTGTCGACCGAATTCGAGAACGTGCCGGCCGCGAGCCTCGATTTTCTCGCGAAGACCACCTTCGTGAGTCCGGCGGGGCGGTGCGTCGCCGTCGCGCAGGACCGGATCGCCGAGAAGCGCTTCATCGCGTCGTCGGGCGTGACGGTGGCGCCGCACGTCGTGATCGAATCGTCGGATGCGCTTGCCGCGCTCGACAACGCTCAGCTCGAAGCCGTGCTGCCCGGCATCCTGAAAACGGCGCGCCTGGGCTACGACGGCAAAGGCCAGGTCCGCGTGCGCAACGCCGAGGAAGTGCGCGAGGCACATGCATCGCTCGGCGGCGTGCCGTGCGTGCTCGAAAAGCGTCTGCCGCTGAAGTTCGAGGTATCGGCGCTGATCGCGCGCGCGGCGAGCGGGGCGTCGGTCGTTTATCCGCTCGCGCAGAACACGCATCGCGACGGCGTGCTGTCGCACACCATCGTGCCCGCGCCGGACGCCTCGCCCGCACTCGTGCAGCAGGCGCAACAGGCCGCGCTGCAGATCGCCGAGAAGCTCGGCTATGTCGGCGTGCTGTGCGTCGAGTTCTTCATTCTCGAAGACGGCTCGCTCGTCGCCAACGAAATGGCGCCGCGCCCGCACAACTCCGGCCACTACACGGTCGACGCCTGCGCGACGAGCCAGTTCGAGCAGCAGGTGCGCGCGATGACCGGCATGCCGCTCGGCGACACGCGTCAGCATTCGCCGGCGGTCATGCTGAACATCCTCGGCGACGTGTGGTTCCCGGATGGTCCGAAGCGCGCGGCGGTCACGCCGCCGTGGCAGGAAGTCGCCGCGATGCCGGCCGCGCGCCTGCATCTGTACGGCAAGGAAGAGGCGCGTTGCGGCCGCAAGATGGGGCACGTGAACTTTACGGCGCCGACGCTCGAAGAAGCCCGCACGGCGGCGCGCGATTGCGCGCGGCTGCTGCGCATCATCACGAACTGACGCGCGCGCCATGCCGGATCAACAGAAACCCGCCGAAGACTCCGCGAGCGCCGCCAATGCGTTGCCGGTCAGCGCCGCGCAGATCGGGCACGCGGCCGCGCTACTCGACGCGGGCGGTCTCGTCGCGTTCCCGACCGAGACCGTGTACGGCCTTGGCGGCGACGCCGAGAGCCCCGACGCGGTTGCGCGCATTTACGCGGCGAAGGGGCGGCCCGCCAATCATCCGGTCATCGTGCATCTGGCGCCGCAGGGCGATCCGAACTACTGGGTCGAGCATTTGCCGGGCGAGGCGCAGCGCCTGATCGACGCGTTCTGGCCGGGGCCGCTCACGCTGATCCTCAAGCGTGCCGCGCATATTCCCGCGGCGGTCAGCGGCGGGCAGGATTCGGTGGGGCTGCGCTGTCCGTCGCATCCGGTGGCGCAGGCTTTACTCGAGGCATTTAGCGCATTGCGCGGCGGGCATGGCGGAGTGGCCGCGCCGTCGGCGAACCGCTTCGGTCATGTGAGCCCGACCACCGCGCAGCATGTGCGCGACGAATTCGGCAGCGCGATTCATGTGCTCGACGGCGGCGCGTCGGATGTCGGGATCGAGTCGACGATTCTCGACCTGTCGCGCGGTTTTCCGGCGCTGCTGAGGCCGGGCCGCGTCACGCCGCAGGATATCGCCGACGTGCTTGGCGAAGCGCCGCGTCTGCCCGATGGCTCCGATGCGACGGCACCGCGCGCGTCCGGCACGCTGAAGGCGCATTACGCGCCGCGCACGCCGCTCGCGCTGCTGCCGTTCGGCGAGCTGGAGCCGCTGCTCGCGGTGCGCGAGACCGGCGAGCGCGTGGCCCTGGTCGCGCGGGCGTCGCGTGCCGGGCGTTGGGCCGACGCCGAAGGCGTGCATTTCGTCGCCGCGCCGGAAGACCCGCATGCTTACGCTCGCGAGCTGTATGGTCTGCTGCGGGCGCTCGATCGCGCGAACGTCACGCGGATTCTGATCGAGAAGCTGCCCGACACGATCGAATGGATCGCGGTCAACGACCGGCTCGGGCGCGCGGCGGCGGCTTTCGAGGCGCAGGGCTGAGCGTATCGTTCGCTACGCTCGACTTCATGGCGCGGCAAACACGCCAGCCCCGCGCCCGAATCCCCCTTTACTTCCCAAGCCCGCTCGCCGCGACCTGCTTCTCGACCTGCTGCGCAAACAGCAAATGCAGATGCGTGGTCGGGTGCACGAGGTCCGCGAACATATAGGTCTGGTCCGCGCCGGCCACCGTGTAGGTTTGCGGCGAGCAGAACAGCGACGACGCGAATGCGCTGCCGAACGCCGCGGCCGTCTGTCCCGGCAGGAGCACAGCGGGATTCTTCGTCGCGTAATTGGTTGCGTTGGTGGCCATCGACGTCAGGTTACACGCGGTACCCGTATTCGAAACCGTGAAGCCTAGCGACTGATAGTTCGCCATCGTCTGGTCCTGCCACGCGTAGGCGCTCACGTAGATGACCTGCTTGTTCGACGCAAGCTGCTGCTGCAGCACGCCGTTATAGGTCTGGACCAGCGCGCTGAAGAGCGCCTGGCCTTGCGCGCCGGCCTGGAGACCTTGCGGCGTCTGCGCGATATCGGGGATGTCCGACACCACCACATGCGTCGCGCCGGATGCGATCACCTTCTGCACCGTGCCGACGAACGTGGCCGCCGCGACGCCGATCGCCTGCAGCGCGTTTACCGTTGCCGCCTGCGAGGCCGTCGCGGCGGCCGTCTGCGCGTCGGCCGCGGTGCCGCCGCTTTCGAGCACCTGGGTTGCCGCCGCCGTGCCGGCATCCGAGACCGCTTGCGCCTGGATGAAGACGTCGTTCGCGCCGCCGTTCATCAGCACGAGCTGGTTCGCGTTGAAGCTGCCGTGCGCGCTCAGGTACTCGGTGACCTGGGCCGTGATCGGCACCGTCGTCGCGGCGAGGTTGTTCGGCGCGTAGCCTTCGCCCGGCTGCAGATCGACCCGCGAGCCGCCTTGTGCGTAGCCGAGGCCGCCGTTCGCGGTGAGCGGCTGGCCGAAGCCGCCGACGTAGGCGGCGCTCAGCGTGTCGCCGTAGTACTCGGCGACCTTCTGCGTCCAGACTTCGCCCGGGTTCGTCGTGAAGCGGCCGCCGCCCGTGCCGACGCTCGCCTGGACGGACGGGCCGTAGGTGCCGACGTCCGAGAGGCTGTCGCCGAACGAGACGATCTGCAGCTTGACGCCACCCGGCGGCGTGCTGCTCGCGTTGCTGTTGTCGTCGCCACCGCCGCCGCACGCCGCCAGGGCGGCGAATGCCGCGCTCGCCACGGCGATCTGCGTGACGCGGACCCATTGCTGTTTCTTCGAAGCTGCTTGGTTCATGTTGACGACATCTCCTCGTATGTGTGGCCCTTATGCCATGTGTTGCAGGCGGCGTCCGTCGCGTCGGCGGCGTGACGACAGCTTACAGAATCTTCTACGGTTTCCGGAACATGGCCGTATGAATTTGAATCGTGTTCGAGCCGGACCGATTGGCGCTTGCCCGATTTATCGTGTTCCCATCGTCTTGCCCGATTCCGTGCCCGGATGCGCGTGAGCGCGTGTCTGTGCATAGGCGTTCGGCGTGGCCGGCTCCGTAGGGCCGGCCGCCTGCCGCCGCACGTGATAGGCGGCGGCCCACGCGGGCGGCGCGAACAGTGCGCGCCACTTGTCGCGCCAGCCGCGCACGCTCGCGAAATCGGCGGCCATCGAAGCCCATTCGTGAAACGTCGCCTTCAGCGGGTTATGCGTGTGCAGCGGCTCGACGATGCCGTACTGCGGAGCCTCGTGCGGATCTTCGTCGACGTAGCTGCCGAACAGACGGTCCCAGATCACCAGCACGCCTGCGTAGTTGCGATCGATGTAGCGCGCGTTGCGCGCGTGATGCACACGGTGGATCGACGGCGTATTGAACACGTATTCGAGCCAGCCGAGCTTGCCGATCATCTGCGTATGCACGAAAAACTGGAAGCCGAGATTGATGAGCACGATCGCGACGATCTGCTTCGGCGGGAAGCCGAGGACCGCGAGCGGAATCCAGAACACCCACATGCCGGCGACCGGGTACATCAGGCTCTGGCGGAACGCGGTCGAAAAATTCATCCGCTCCGACGAGTGATGCACGACATGCGCGGCCCACAGCCAGCGCACGCGATGGCTGCAGCGGTGAAACACGTAATAGAGCAGGTCCTGCGCGACGAACAGGACGACGAACGACATCCAGCTCGCCGGCCAGGTATGAAGGCGGTCATGCTCGTAGAAAAACGCGTAGACAGGGATGATCGCGAGCCACGCGAGCTTGTCGGCGGCCTGTTGCATGATCGCGAGCGCGGCGTTGCACAGCGTGTCGCGCCAGCTGTAGAGCCGCTCGGCCGGGCGTGTACGGCTCGCGTGCCACGCCTCCCAGCCGATGCAGGCGAGAAAGACGGGCGCCATCGCGAGCAGCAGCAATTCGGCGTCGAATTGCATCGTGTCTCCGTTCCTGGTCCCTGACCGTCGTGCGGTGCGCGACGGGTGGTGTCGTTATCGTTGGTGTGGGCCGCGTGATCCTGAGGTGGATCACGCGGCCTGTGCGGCAGGCGCGCGCTGTCGCGCGCCGCATGCTGCCCGACAGCGTACACGGTTAGGGCGCTCGCCGCGTGCGGCGTCGCTAGAAGGAATACTCAGTGGCCGGCGCGCTTGCGCGGTTTTTTGCTGGGTGTTGCACGCGGTTCTTCGAGCGGCGCGGAGACTTTCGTGAAGCCTTGCGAGGGGCCGTCGTAGACCCATTCGAGCAGCGCGTCGTGCGCGGCGCGCGCGGCTTCCGAATGCGGATCGTTGATCAGGCTCACCACGATGTAGCTGTTGCCGTCGGCCGATGCCACGTAGCCGGCGATCGCGCGCACGTCGCGCAGCGTGCCGGTCTTGATGTGCGCGTTGCCGCCCGCGCCCTGGTTGGTCAGGCGGTTGCGCATCGTGCCGTCGACGCCGGCGATCGGCAGCGATTCGACGAACACCTGCGCGACCGGACTCGCGTTGGCGCGCTGCAGCAGATCGGCGAGCATGAGCGCGGTGACGTGCTCGTCGCGCGAGAGGCCCGAGCCGTTTTCGAGCGTCAGGTACTCCGTGTTCAGGCTGTCGCGGCGCAGGAAGTCCTCGACGGCGCGCACGGATTTCGCCGGGGTCGCGGGAGCGTGCTCCTCGATGGCGCCGATCGTCAGGAACAGGTTGCGCGCCATCGTGTTGTTGCTGAACTTGTTGATATCGCGAACGATGTCGGACAGCACCGGCCCTTCGTGCGTCGCGACGAGCTTCGCGCCGAGCGGCACCGCGCCTTCGCGCGTCGCGCCGTGGAAGGTGCCGCCGGTTTGCTGCCACAGCGCGAGGAAGCCGCCCGCGAAGAACGCCGAGTGATCGAGCACGGCAACGTTGACCGTGCGCGCGTCGCAGCGCATCGAGAGGTCGCCGGTGAACGACGCGACGAGCGTGCCGTCGGGCTGCGGCGTGACGCTCGGCGTTGGCGCTTCGCCGCGGCACGGGCCATTCGTCGCGTGCAGCTGGTTGTCGATGCGCAACTGCGCGAGCGCGGGAAGCACGTCGATCGCCACCGTGCCGTCCGCCGATGGCGTCAGTGTGAACGACAGCGACTTGAACGCGTAGAGCAGCGGATCGGGGCCGACGTTGTACGGCGCGGTGGTGTCGTCGTCGAACGGCGGCAGGTCGCGCGTCGACGGATCGAAGTAGCGCTTGTCGAGCACGAGCGCGCCGTCGATGCCGGTGATGCCCGCCTTGTGGATCTTCTGCACGAGATCGATCAGTTCCTCGGGCACGAGCTTCGGGTCGCCGGTGCCCTGGATGTACAGATTGCCGTGCAGCACGCCGCTCGCGTCGAGCGTGCCGTCCGAGTACGCGCTCGTGCGCCAGCGGTAGTCGGGGCCGAGAATCGACAGGCCGGAGTAAGTGGTGACGAGCTTCATCGTCGAGGCGGGCAGCATCGGCTTGCCGGCGTTCAGCGCGAGGATCGGCGTGCGGTCGCCGACTTTCTCGACGACTACGCTGATCGACGACAGCGGCACGTGCGCGCGATGCAGGCCGGCCATCACCTGCGGCGGCAGCACCGTGGTGACGTTCACGCCGGGATGCGTGGTCTTGACGCGCGCCTCGGCCGTGTGCGGCGGCAGCGCGGCCGCGCCGAGCGCGGCGACAAGAAGCCAGGCAGCCGGGCGCGCCACGAGGCGGCTCGGCATGAGCGTGGCGAAAGCGGGGGAGCGGTGCGGCCGCGACGCGACACGGCGTGCGACGGAAGACAGAAAGGCAGGCGTCATGAACGGGCGAGGAAGCAAACGAACGGGCAAAAACGGGCAAAATTTCAGGGCACGCGCACGGGTGGAGCACGGCTGCGGCGACCGGCCTGTCTGACGGTGTCGCGCCGCGTGTCCCGCCGGCCGTCGCATGACGGGCGGGCGGAGCAGCGCGGCCTTGCGGTCCGTGCAAACGCCGGAGCCGGTCGATACGTCCGGCCTGCGCGAGACGTCGCGCGAAACCGCTCGAAACCGTGCGGCCGCCGCGCGACGCAAAGCGCCCATTGTAGTGACATGCCATGCCGCTGCGGTGAAAAAAGCGCGGGGCGGCGCGCAGCCTGGAGGCGGGCGCTAGAATGCGGCATCATCAAACGTTTCGGAACGGACAATCATGCGCATCCTGCTTGTCGAAGATGACCGGATGATCGCCGAGGGCGTGCGCAAGGCGCTGCGCGGCGAAGGCTTTGCCGTCGATTGGGTCGAGGACGGCGAAGCGGCGCTGCATGCGGTAGCCAGCCAGCCTTACGATCTGGCGCTGCTCGACCTCGGCCTGCCCAAGCGCGATGGACTCGAAGTGCTGCGTACGCTGCGCACGCGCGGCCATGCGCTGCCGGTGCTGATCGTCACCGCGCGCGATGCGGTCGCCGACCGCGTCAAGGGCCTCGACGCCGGCGCCGACGATTACCTTGTCAAACCTTTCGATCTCGACGAACTCGGCGCACGCATGCGCGCGCTGATCCGCCGTCATTCCGGCCGCAGCGATTCGACGATTCGCCACGGCACGCTGACCCTCGATCCGGCCGCGCACCAGGTCACGCTCGACGGCGCGCCGGTCGCCTTGTCGGCGCGCGAATTCGCCCTGCTCGAGGCGTTGCTCGCGCGGCCGGGCGCGGTGCTGTCGAAAAGCCAGCTCGAAGAAAAGATGTACGGCTGGGGCGAGGAGATCGGCAGCAATACCGTCGAGGTCTACATCCACGCGTTGCGCAAGAAGCTCGGTGCCGAACTGATCCGCAACGTGCGCGGACTCGGCTACATGATCGCGAAGGAAGCCTGAGCCGATGCGCTCGATCCGCCGTCAACTGCTGATCTGGCTGATCGCGATCGTGCTGCTCGGCGTCGGCATCGCGGGATGGCTGATTTACCGCCAGGCGCTTGCCGAGGCGAACGAGCTGTTCGACTATCAGCTCGAGCAGATCGCCGCCGCGCTGCCGGCCGAGCCGTTTTCGCAGGTGCTCGGGCGCGATACCGGCGACGAGGGCATCGTGCTGCAGATCTGGAATCGCAACGGCATGCTGATGTACTACTCGCGTCCGCGTGCGCCGCTCGCGCCGCGCGCCGAACTCGGCTTTTCGACCGAGAGCACGGATCGCGGCGAATGGCGCGTGTATGGCGCGATCGTCGGCGACAACGTCGTGCAGCTCGCGCAGCCGCTGTCGGTGCGCAACCGGCTCGCCGCGAACGTGGCGCTGCGCACGCTGTGGCCGCTGATCGTGCTGCTGCCGCTGCTCGGGCTCGCGGTGTGGGTGATCGTCGGACGCGGGCTGAAGCCGTTGCGGCGCGTGACGAGCGCGCTCGACGCGCGTCATCCGGAAGCACTGGAGCCGTTGCCGGACCAGCGTCTGCCGCTCGAGGTGCAGCCGCTCGTGCGCGCGTTGAACGGGCTGCTCGAACGGCTGGCGACCGCGCTCGACATCCAGAAGGCGTTCGTCGCCGATGCCGCGCACGAATTACGCACGCCGCTTGCCGCCGTGCAGATTCAGTCGCAACTGGTGGCGCGCGCGCGGGACGAAACCGCGCGCGGCGAGGCGCTCGCCGATCTGCAGGCTGGCGTGACGCGTGCCACTCGCCTCGCCGAGCAGTTGCTCGCGCTTGCGCGTGCCGAGCCCGACGGCGTGGCGGTGGTCGAAGCGCTCGATCTGCGCGCACTGTTGCAGGACTGCGTCGCAACCTATGCGCCGCTGGCGATGAACCGCGGCGTCGATCTCGGCATCGAGGCGAGCGAGGCCGCCACCGTGACCGGCGAGGCCGAGGCGCTGCGTGTGATGTTCAACAATCTGCTCGACAACGCGACCAAGTACACGCCGCATGGCGGCCGGGTCGACGTGAGCCTGCGTGTCGAGGGGGGGCGGCCGGTCGTGCGGATCGCCGATAGCGGACCGGGCATCGCTCCCGCGGATCGCGAGCGCGTGTTCGACCGCTTCTATCGCGCGGGTGCCGGCGCGGACCGCGTGCGCACCGATGTGGCGGGCAGCGGCCTCGGTCTTGCGATCGTGCGCCGCATCGCCGTGCAACAGCATGCGCAAGTGTCGCTCGACGAAGCGCCGGCCGGCGGTTTGCAGGTCACCGTGCGCTTCTGACGAGCGCGTTTTTGCCACTGGAACGTGGCCGCCACGATGGCCTGACAAGCCCGGCCGATAAGGTTCCCGCGATCTGTCGCTGCTTAAGACTCTTTTAAGCGATCCCCCTTACGCTCCTCGACATCCAAAGTCACTTTCTCCAGCCAGGAGCTCATGATGAACGCGAAAACCTTGTCCCGCGGCGCCGTTGCGGTCGCTGTCGCCGCCGCGCTGTCAGCCGGTTATGTGGCGGGCCATCGCGATGTGCCCGCACCGCAGATCATCTCCCCCGCGCAGGCCGCTGCGATGATGCCCGCCGAAGCTGCCGCCAAGACCGGCATCCCCGATTTCTCCGGCCTCGTCGAAACCTACGGCCCGGCCGTCGTCAACATCAGCGCGAAGCACGTGGTCAAGCAGACCGCGATGCGCGGCAACAACGGTGGCAATTTCGGTGGCAACCAGTTGCCGATCGATCCGAACGATCCGTTCTATCAGTTCTACAAGCGTTTCTTCGGCGGGATGCCGGGCATGCAAGGCGGCGATGGCGGTGACGCACCCGACCAGCCGAGCGCGAGCCTCGGCTCCGGCTTCATCATCAGCAATGACGGCTACATCCTGACCAATGCGCACGTGGTCGACGGCGCGAATGTCGTTACCGTGAAGCTCACCGACAAGCGCGAGTTCAAGGCGAAGGTGGTCGGCGCCGACAAGCAGTCCGACGTCGCCGTGCTGAAGATCGACGCGAGCAACCTGCCGACCGTGAAGATCGGCGATCCGCGTCAGAGCAAGGTCGGTCAGTGGGTGGTCGCGATCGGCTCGCCGTACGGTTTCGACAACACCGTGACCTCGGGCATCATCAGCGCGAAGTCGCGCTCGCTGCCGAACGAGAACTACACGCCGTTCATCCAGACCGACGTGCCGGTGAACCCGGGCAATTCGGGTGGCCCGCTCTTTAACCTGCAGGGCGAAGTGATCGGCATCAACTCGATGATCTATTCGCAGACCGGCGGCTTCCAGGGCCTGTCGTTTGCGATTCCGATCAACGAGGCGATCAAGGTCAAGGACGATCTCGTGAAGACCGGCCATGTGAGCCGCGGTCGTCTCGGTGTCGCGGTGCAGGGCATGAACCAGACGCTCGCTAATTCGTTCGGCATGCAGAAGCCGCAAGGCGCGCTCGTCAGCTCGGTCGATCCGGGCGGTCCGGCGGCCAAGGCCGGTTTGCAGCCGGGCGACGTGATCCTCTCGGTGAACGGCGACGACGTCAACGACTCGTCGGATCTGCCGGCACAGATCGCGGGCATTGCCCCGGGCACTTCGGCAACCCTGAAGGTGTGGCGCGACAAATCCACCAAGGACGTGAAGGTGACGATCGGTTCGTTCTCGGATGCGAAGCTTGCGTCCGCGGGCAAGGGCGATCAGCAGACCCAGCTGCAAGGTCGCCTCGGCGTGGCGGTACGCGCGCTGACGCCGGAAGAAAAGAGCAGCGCGTCGGTGTCGCATGGTCTGCTCGTGCAGCAGGCGGGTGGGGCGGCCGCGAGCGCGGGCATCCAGCCGGGCGACGTGATTCTCGCCGTCAACGGCCGGCCCGTCACGAACGTCGATCAGCTCAAGCAGATGATTTCGGGCGCGGGCAACAGCATCGCGCTGCTGATCCAGCGCGACAACGCGCAGATCTTCGTGCCCGTCGATCTCGGCTGATCGTCGAGCCGGGCGGTTCGATCATGTCCCGCCCGATCCGTGCCGAGCTTTGGTAGCGATTGCCGGTTCTTTGCATTTGCTGCAACGAACCGGCATTTTTTTCGCCCGTCCCTTTGGCGAACCGCACGCGCTTGTATCGCGCGCCAACGCTCGAAGGGCGACGTTTTTCCGTCGACGCAACCGGACGGTTGGCACGCAGGTTGCATGATCCTTGATCGGGTCCACCGAGGGACACCGGACAAGGGCTTTAACAAGGAGCGAACCGATGAAAACCCAACGCAATCAGCGAAGGATCGTAGCCGCTGCACTCTGCGCGGCGCTCACGCTCGGACTGGCTGGCGGAGCGTACGCGCAGCAGGCAGGCGGCGTGACCGGCGGCTCGACCACCGACAACACGAGCGCCGGCAACGTCAACGGTGGCGGCATGCCGCAAACCCAGCAGCAGGGCAACGTGTCGTACGTGTCGGGCGGTGTCGGTCTCGACGAGTCGCGGGCGCTGCAACGGGCGCAAAGCCAGTGGCCGCTGGCGCTGCGCTTTACCGGCCCGAACGGCGAATTTCTCGCCGACGTCCACGTTCGCATCGTCGATGCGCATGGCGGCGAGGTCCTGAGTGCGACGTCGCGCGGCCCGTTCATGCTGGTCAGGCTGCACCCCGGCCGCTATACCGTGCACGCGAAGTACAGCGGCAGCGAGCAGACACGCGCGGTGACGGTCCAGGCGCGGGGCAACGTCAAGGCGGCGTTCGTCTGGAGCGTGAAGTGAACGCGAAGTAAGCGGTCCGCTCGGCGCCGCGGCCTGCGGGTTGGCGCGACCGGATGCGCGGTGCCGGTTCCTTGCGGCAGGGGACGGCCGCGCAAGCGACTGGAGTTTGGCCGATAATGAAGCCACGGGCACGTCCCGTGGCTTTGTCGTTCATGCGGCAGCGCCTTGCAGCATTCCGCCCAACCGGCCCACACCATCACGGAGCATGGACATGAGCGATGCGTCGACATCTGCGGGAAATTCCGGCGGCCACACCATCGTGATTCGCGACAACCCCCACCGGGTGCGCGTGATTCACGGTGGCGTGACGATGGCCGATACGCAGGCCGCGTTGACGCTCTGCGAAACCGGCTTGCCGGACGTGTTCTATTTCCCGCGCGCGCATGTGAACATGGCGCGGCTCGAACGCTCGACGCATACGTCGCACTGTCCGTTCAAGGGCGACGCGTCGTACTTCCATCTGCGCACCGAAAACGGCCTGGTCGAAAACGCGGTATGGAGCTACGAGGAGCCGTTCGAACAGGCGAAGCGAATCAAGGGGTATCTGGCGTTTTACGCATCGCGCGTCGACCGTATCGATCAGACGTCATGATCCGGCGGGCGCGTGTTTATCGGGGGAGGTGGTCATGGAACTGAACGATGCGTTACGGATTCCGCTTGCGCCGGCCGATGTTTGGGACGCGCTGCAGGACCTCGCGCTGTTGCGTGCCAGCCTCGACAACTGCGAGTCGTTCACGCGCCTCGCTCACGGCGAGTACGCGCTGACCATGACGGTGCCGCTCGGCCCGTTGCGCGCGCATTACGAAGTGCGTGCTCACGTTGCCGGCCAGGATTCCGGCCCGGCGGAGGCACAACGCCGCACCATCAACTTCAAGGCGCGTGCCCAGGGCATCGGCGCCTTGCGCGGCCAGATCGAAGTGCGTTTGCGGGCGGACGAGAGTGCGCATGGCAGCGGCCGGGAGCGCGGCACACGGATCGACTACACGATCTGGGCGACGTCGTCGGGTCCTCTCGCCGAGCTGCCTGCGCGTCAGCTCGAAAACGCGCTGCATCAGCTAGCCGACGATTTTTTCACCGAATTCGATGCCGTCGTGCGCGCCAAGCACGGCAAGGGGCCGAACCGCGCGCGCGGCGCGGCGGCGCGCCGGCAGCACGTGTTTCTGCGCCCGATCGCGCTGGGCGGCATCGCGCGGCGCACGCGCGTCGATCACGGCAGTGCGCTGACCGGCCGCGCGGCGAGCGCATCGCATAGCTGGCCGCATGGCGGCGCGCAGCACGAGCCCGGACAGCACGCCGTGCCGAACTGGGCGTGGGCCGGGATGATTTTCTTCGTCGCGCTGCTGCTGTACCTCGTGCGCTGGATCAGCGAGCACTGATACCTCGGGCCGTGCCCGGGGGCTCAATGTACGGATGGCTCCCGCGCGGGTGCTGCGACGAAACCCCGGCGTGGCGCCAGGTGTCGATCGTGGGCCGATAATGCGGGCTTCGTCGCCCCGCGTCGAGCCAACCACGTCGCAGCGCGCGGCGCCCACTTCTGTTTCCGGATTTCCCATTTCCAGCAAGGAGCTTTTCCATGACCACGCCGCGCCGCGCGTTGATCGTCATCGACGTGCAGAACGAATACGTAACCGGCGAGCTGCCGATCGAATTTCCGGATGTGCAGACGTCGCTCGCCAATATCGGCCGGGCAATCGACGCGGCGCGGGCCACCGGCGTGCCGGTCGTGGTCGTGCAGAACATCGCGCCGGCGACCTCGCCGTTGTTCGCGCGCGGCAGCGCGGGAGCGGAGTTGCACACGGTGGTGACCTCGCGCGCGCACGACCACCATGTCGAGAAGTCGCTGCCGAGCGCCTTTGCCGGCACCGATCTGGCCGACTGGCTCGTCGCCCGTCAGATCGACACGCTAACCGTCACCGGCTACATGACGCACAACTGCGACGCATCGACGATCAACCACGCGGTGCATGCCGGGCTCGCGGTCGAATTCCTGCACGACGCGACGGGCTCGGTGCCGTACGAGAACAGCGCGGGTTTTGCGAGCGCGGAGGAGATTCATCGCGTGTTCAGCGTGGTGCTGCAGTCGCGCTTCGCGGCGGTGGCAAGCACGGATGCGTGGATCGCGGCGGTACAGGGCGGCGTGCCGCTCGAGCGCAGCAACATCTATGTGTCGAATCAGGCGGCGCGAGCGCGCAAGGCGCTTGCCTGAATCCCGCGGACGGCGGTGGCGGTACGCATGAATCTGCGTGCCGCATAAACCGGGTGGCTCGGGCCGCTCAGGCCACCTTTCTGCGCAACGCGGGGCTCAGGCGCAGCGCGTCGAAGATGCTTTCCACCATCTGCTGCGCGTGCGTGCCGAAATCGGTGGCGTCGGGCAGGAACAGCATGTCGCGCAGCGCGCCGCCGACGAACGAATGGACCATCGCCGCGGCGAGCTTCGTGTCGAGATCCTCGGGCAACTGTCCCTTGGAGATCGCGTTGCGCAGACCGCCTTCGATTTTCGTCAGCCCTTCGCGCATATTGGTCTGATAGCGCTCCATCATCGGCCCCATGTCCTCGACCAGCTCGCATTTCAGAAACAGGATGTCGAACACGCGGCGGCGGCGCGGGTCGTTGGCGGTGTCGCGCAGACAGACCATGCAGACTTCCACGAGACGCCCGAGCGGATCGGTTTCGTTCGGGTCGAGCGAGGCGGCCTTCAGTTCGTCGAGCGGCAGCAGCACGCGGTCGAACATCTCGTTGAACAGCTCGCTCTTGTGCGCGAAGTGCCAGTAGATCGCCCCGCGCGTGACGCCCGCGGCCTGTGCGATATCAGCCAGGGAGGTGCGCGATACGCCTTTCTCGAAAAAGACCAGTTCGGCCGCGTCGAGAATCCGGTTGCGCGTCTCCAATGCCTCTTCTTTGGTTTTTCTGGCCATATTAGGAATGACTTGCCCTGATTGCGGGGTTTCCCCGGGCTGTTTTAAGTCAGCCCGATGACAATCTGACTACTATTAAGCGAATAGCGAAGCGAACTTGCAAGTCCCCGGCCCGCAAGAGAAGTAAACGCACTTTTACATGCATTCGTGAATGTATATATAATAGCATCCCACGATTGGATAGCCCAAGCCGGGATCAACGGTTAATATCCGTCACTGTTGCCTTTCAGAACGCTGTTGCGCCGTGCCGGAAAGCGTGGCGCCGTGCGGCATTCCCGGGTTCGCACATTTCACACAGGTGCCCCTGCAGGCGCGGTTCGCATTCACGGGCTACCGGTCAAGCGTCGCAAGACGCATGTGTGCGCAGTCGTCCCCGGGGTAGGGATGCGCGCACTTTTTCTTCTCAGTCTTTGACAGAGGTTGCTCCATGCGCGTCGAACGGGTTCCATTCCGCTTAATCAGTGCCGCGACGGCTGCCATCTTGCTGGCGGCATGCGGACCAAAACAATCTGCCCCGCCGCCCCAGACGCCCGAAGTCGGCGTCGTCACCCTCCAGCCGACGACCGTGCCGGTCGTCACCGAACTCCCCGGCCGCACCAGTGCGTTCCTCGTCGCGCAAGTCCGCGCACGGGTGGACGGCATCGTGTTGCACCGCGAGTTCACGGAAGGCAGTCAGGTCAAGGCGGGTCAACGCCTCTACAAGATCGATCCGGCACCGTACATCGCCTCGCTGAATAACGCGAAGGCGTCGCTCGCGAAGGCGCAGGCGAACCTCGTGTCGACCACCGCGCAGGCCAACCGCTACAAGGTGCTGGTCGCCGCCAATGCGGTCAGCAGGCAGGACTACGACAACGCGGTTGCCGCCGAAGGCCAGGCCGCCGCCGATGTCGCCGCCGGCAAGGCCGCGGTCGACACCGCGCAGATCAACCTCGGCTATACCGACGTAACCTCGCCCGTGACCGGCCAGATCGGCGTGTCGCAGGTCACGCCGGGCGCGTACGTGCAGGCGAGCCAGGCCACGCTGATGGCGACGGTCCAGCAGCTCGATCCTGTCTACGTCGACCTCACGCAATCGAGCCTCGACGGCCTGAAGCTGCGCCGCGAAGTGCAGGAAGGGCGTCTGAAGACGAGTGGCCCGGACGCGGCCCAGGTGTCGCTCGTGCTCGAAGACGGCCGGGTCTATCCGGAGAAGGGCAAGCTGCAGTTCACCGACGTCACCGTCGACCAGAGCACCGGCTCGGTCACGGTGCGCGCCATCTTCAAGAACGCGGACCACGTGCTGCTGCCGGGCATGTTCGTGCGCGCGAAGATCGAGGAAGGCGTGAACCAGAACGCGCTCATCGTTCCGCAAATAGGCGTCACGCACGACCAGAAGGGTCAGCCTACCGCGCTCGTCGTCGATACCGACAACAAGGTCGAGCTGCGTCCGCTCGTCACCTCGGGCACGTTCGGCTCGTACTGGGTGATCGCAGACGGCCTGAAGGCCGGCGACCGCGTGATCGTCCAGGGCACCGACAAGGCGCGCCCCGGCCAGCAGGTCAAGCCCGTGCCGGCGCAACTGCCCGGCGATGCGGCTTCCGGCGCGGCCGCGCAAGGCGCGCCGGCCGCCAGCGGCGCGCAACCGGCGCAACCCGCGGCTCAACCCGCTTCCGCTGCATCGGGCGCGTAATAACAGGGAGCCCGCTTCATGGCAAAGTTCTTTATCGATCGCCCGATTTTTGCCTGGGTGATCGCCATCATCCTGATGCTCGCGGGTATCGCGTCGGTGTTCACGCTGCCGATCGCGCAATACCCGACCATCGCGCCGCCGTCCATCCAGATCAGCGCAACGTATCCGGGCGCCTCGGCAAAGACGGTGGAAAACACCGTCACGCAGGTGATCGAGCAGCAGATGAGCGGTCTCGACCACCTGCTGTACCTCGCGTCGACCTCGGACGATTCGGGCACGGCAACCATCACGCTGACGTTCGCGGCCGGCACCAACCCTGACATCGCGCAGGTGCAGGTGCAGAACAAGCTGCAGCTCGCCACGCCGCTGCTTCCGCAGGCGGTGCAGCAGCTCGGCACCAAGGTCACGAAGTCGAGCAGCAGCTTCCTGCTGGTGATGGCGTTCGTCTCGACCGACGGCAGCATGTCCAAGTACGACCTCGCGAACTACGTGGCGTCGAACATCGAAGACCCGGTCAGCCGTATCGACGGGGTCGGCACGGTGACGCTGTTCGGCTCGCAGTACGCGATGCGGATCTGGCTCGACGCGAACAAGCTGAACAACTTCTCGCTCACGCCGGTCGATGTGCAGGCCGCGCTGCAGGCGCAGAACGTGCAGGTCGCGGGCGGCGCGCTCGGCGGCACGCCGTCGGTGCCGGGCCAGGTGCTGCAGGCCACGATCACCGAGGCGACGCTGCTCAATACGCCCGAGCAGTTCGGCAACATCCTGCTGAAGGTCAATCCGGACGGCTCGCAGGTGCGTCTGCGCGACGTGTCGCACATCGAGCTCGGCGGCGAAAACTACAACTTCGACACCAAGTACAACGGCCAGCCGACGGCAGGCTTCGGTATCCAGCTCGCTACGGGCGCGAACGCGCTCGCCACCGCGAAAGCGGTGCGGGCAAAGGTCGCCGAACTGTCGAAGTACTTCCCGCACGGTCTCGTCGTCCAGTACCCGTACGACACGACGCCGTTCGTGCGCCTGTCGATCGAGGAAGTGGTCAAGACGCTGCTCGAAGGTATCGTGCTGGTGTTCCTCGTCATGTACCTGTTCCTGCAGAACCTGCGCGCCACGCTGATCCCGACGATCGCGGTGCCGGTGGTGCTGCTCGGCACGTTCGCGATCATGAGCGTGGTCGGCTTCTCGATCAACGTGCTGTCGATGTTCGGCCTCGTGCTCGCAATCGGCCTGCTGGTGGACGACGCGATCGTGGTGGTGGAAAACGTCGAGCGGGTCATGCAGGAAGAGGGCTTATCGCCTCGCGAGGCAACCCGCAAGGCGATGGACCAGATCACCGGCGCGCTCGTCGGCGTGGCGCTCGTGCTGTCGGCGGTGTTCGTGCCGGTGGCGTTCTCGGGCGGCTCGGTCGGCGCGATCTACCGGCAGTTCTCGCTGACGATCGTCGCGGCGATGGTGCTGTCCGTGCTCGTCGCGCTGATTCTGACGCCGGCGCTGTGCGCGACGATCCTCAAGCCGATTCCGAAGGGGCATCACGAAAAGGCCACCGGTTTCTTCGGCTGGTTCAACCGCACCTTCAACGCGAGCCGCGACAAGTACCACTCGGGCGTGCACCACGTGATCAAGCGCTCGGGCCGCTGGCTCATCATCTACATGGTGGTGATCTTCGCGGTGGGCCTGCTGTTCGTGCGTCTGCCGAAGTCGTTCCTGCCTGATGAAGACCAGGGCACGATGTTCGTGCTCGTGCAGACGCCGACCGGCTCGACTCAGGAAACCACGGCGCGCGCGCTGAAGGACGTGTCCGACTACCTGCTCAACGACGAGAAGGCAATCGTCGAGTCGACCTTCACGGTGAACGGCTTCAGCTTCGCCGGCCGCGGCCAGAACGCGGGTCTCGTGTTCGTGCGGATGCGGGACTACGGCGAGCGCCAGCATGCGGACCAGAAGGTGCAGGCGCTCGTGGGCCGTCTCTTCATGCACTTCAGCAGCTACAAGAACGCGCTCGTGTATCCGGTCAATCCGCCGTCGATTCCTGAACTCGGCACGGCAGCGGGCTTTGACTTCCAGCTGCAGGACCGCGCCGGTATCGGTCACGCGAAGCTGATGGAAGCGCGCAACATGCTGCTCGGTCTCGCCGCGAAGGACCCGACGCTCGCGCAGGTGCGTCCGAACGGCCTGAACGACACGCCGCAGTTCAAGGTGAACATCGACCACGAGAAGGCCGCCGCGCTTGGCGTGTCGCTCGCCGCGATCGACCAGACGTTCTCGATCGCGTGGGCGTCGCAGTACGTCAACAACTTCCTCGATACCGACGGCCGGATCAAGAAGGTGTACCTGCAGGGCGACGCGCCGTTCCGCATGAAACCGGAAGACGTGAATGCCTGGTTCGTGCGCAACAACGCCGGCACGATGGTGCCGTTCTCGGCCTTCGCGAGCACCGAGTGGACGTTCGGTTCGCCGAAGCTCGAGCGCTACAACGGTATCTCGTCGGTGGAAATCCAGGGCGCGGCCGCACCGGGCAAGTCGACCGGCCAGGCCATGGCGGCGATGGAAGCGCTCGTCACGAAGCTGCCGCCCGGCGTCGGCTACGAGTGGACGGGGCTGTCGCTGCAGGAACGCCAGTCCGGTTCGCAGGCGCCGATCCTGTACGGCATCTCGATCCTCGTCGTGTTCCTGTGTCTCGCGGCGCTGTATGAAAGCTGGTCGATCCCGTTCTCGGTGATCATGGTGGTGCCGCTCGGCGTGATCGGCGCACTGCTGGCCGCGACCTTGCGCGGGCTCGAGAACGACGTGTTCTTCCAGGTGGGTCTGTTGACCACGGTCGGCCTGTCGGCGAAGAACGCGATTCTGATCGTGGAATTCGCGCGCGAACTGCAGCAGGGCGAAGGCATGGGGCCGATCGAGGCCGCGCTCGAAGCGGCGCGTCTGCGGCTGCGCCCGATCCTGATGACCTCGCTCGCGTTCATTCTCGGCGTGCTGCCGCTCGCGATCAGTAACGGCGCGGGCTCGGCCAGCCAGCACGCGATCGGCACCGGCGTGATCGGCGGTATGTTGACGGCGACCTTCCTCGCGATCTTCATGATCCCGATGTTCTTCGTCGTGATCCGCGCGAAGTTCGGCGGCGAGAAGGAAGACCCGGACGAGGCGCTGCGCCACTACGAACAGCACCATCCGCATGAACCGCAGGGTGGCGGTTCGGCAGGCGGGTCGGCTGACCATGACTCGGGCAAGGATGGACATTGAGATGCAAAAACATTCTTTGATTGCAGTGGCGGTCGCGCTGCTCGCCGCGGGTTGCACGATGGCGCCGCACTACGAGCGCCCCGCCGCGCCCGTCACGGCGACCTTCCCGACGGGCGGCGTGTACGACACGCAGCCCGGCGCTCCGGGCGCGCGCAGCGCGAACGGCCAGGCCGCCGCCGATATCGGCTGGCGCGAGTTCTTCGTCGATCAGCGCTTGCAGCGGCTCATCGAAATCGCGCTGAAGAACAACCGCGATCTGCGTGTGTCGGTGCTGAACATGCAGGCGTCGGCCGCGCAGTACCGGATCGTGCGCGCGGGGCTGTTCCCGACGCTCAATGCCGCGGGGTCGCAAAGCCGGCAGCGCACGCCGCGCGACCTGCTGATCTCGCCCAACGGCCCGACCATTTCCAACACGTATTCGGTGGGGCTGAATGCGTCGTGGGAAATCGACTTCTTCGGGCGCGTGCAGAGCCTCAAGGACCAGGCGCTGGCGACGTATCTCGGTACGGCGCAGGCGCGCAAGGCCGCGGAAATCTCGCTGGTCTCGCAGGTCGCGAACCAGTACCTGACGCTGCTCGAACTCGACGATCTGCTGAAGGTCACGCAGGACACGCTGACGAACGCGCAGGAGTCGTACCGCATCACGAAGCTGCAGTTCGACAACGGCACGGGTTCGGAACTCGATCTGCGCCAGGCGCAAACGGTCGTCGAGACCGCGAGCGCCAATCTGCAGGCGCAGGCGCGTTTGCGGGCGCAGGCTGAAAACGCGCTCGTGCTGCTGGTCGGCGAGCCGTTGCCGGCCGATCTGCCGCCGGGCTTGCAGCTGAACGACCAGAATCTGCTCACGGACATTCCGGCGGGCTTGCCGTCCGACCTGCTCACGCGCCGTCCCGACATCATGGAGGCCGAGGAGAACCTGCTCGCGGCCAACGCGAATATCGGCGCGGCGCGCGCGGCGTTCTTCCCGAAGGTCTCGCTGACCGGCAGCTTCGGCACGCTGAGCCCGACGCTCGGCGGGCTGTTCAAGCCGGGCTCGGCGGCGTGGAGCTTCGCGCCGTCGATCACGCTGCCGATCTTCGAGGGTGGCCAGAACATCGCCAACCTCAATCTCGCCAACATCGAGAAGAACGTGCAGATCGCCACGTATGAAAAGGCGATCCAGACGGCCTTCCGCGAAGTGGCGGACGGGCTCGCGGCGCGCGGCACCTACGATCAGCAGATTCAGGCGCTCGAGCGCAACACGTCGGCCGAGCAGCGTCGCCTCGATCTGTCGAACCTGCGCTACAAGAACGGCGTCGACAGCTATCTGTCGGTGCTGACCGCGCAGACCGATCTGTATTCGTCGCAGCAGTCGCTGATTACCGCGCGCATGCAGCGCCTCGAGAACCTGGTCACGCTGTACCAGGCGCTCGGCGGCGGCTGGATCGAGCACACCGGCGACCAGCCGCGTCCCGCGGACGCGCCGGTCGACTACGGTGCGGCGAGCGCGCCGGTCGCAGCTTCGGCGGCGACGGCGGGGTGAGCGTCGGCAGTCGGTAACGTGCTGGCGCGGCGGCGCCCGGCGAAGTAGAGGGAACCGCCCACCGTTCGCGCAAGCAAGCGGCGCAGCAAACAGAAAAGCCACGGCGTGCCGTGGCTTTTCTGTTTGTGTGCGGTATCCGTCGCGACGAGAAGCCGAATGGGCTTCAAGCGAGGCGATGGCAAATCAGGTGGCAGTAGATGAGCGGGGCCGGTACTTGCTCGGCGACGCTCAAAGCACAATCCACGGTGCCCAGCGTCCTGCCATGGCGCGATTCATCGCCTGCGCCTGCGCTTGCGTCGAAGACTTCACCCACGACACGGCGAACCCAAACCGAAATCCAAACCCGAACCCGCCGCCGGCACTCACCAAAGCTCAATGCAAATCCGCCGCCCGCAGCATCTCGTTATGCGGCGGCTCGCTGCCCGCGCTCGTGTCGAGATCGTGTCCGGCGCGGCGAATCTCGCAGCGCGCCTTCTTCTCGCTCTTCACGCCGTTGAAGATCAGGTTCAGCACGACCGCCGACACCGACGCCAGCAGAATCCCGCTATGCAGCAGCGGCGACAGCGCCGGCGGCAGTTGCGAGAAGAAGTGCGGCGAGACGACCGGCACGAGCCCGAGGCCGATGCTGACCGCGACGATGAACAGGTTGTGGTGATTCTTCACGAAGTCGACGCGCGAGAGCACCTTGATGCCGTTCGCCGCGACCATGCCGAACATCACGATACCCGCGCCGCCGAGCACGAACGCCGGCACCGAGGCGACCACCTGCGCCATCTTCGGGAACAGGCCGAGCAGCACGAGGATCACGCCGCCCATCGCGCAGACGAAGCGGCTCTTCACGCCGGTCACGCCGATCAGTCCGACGTTCTGCGAAAACGACGTATGCGGGAACGAGTTGAAGATGCCGCCGATCAGCGTGCCGAGCCCGTCGACGCGCAGGCCGCGCACCAGCGTCTTCTGATCGACCGGACGATCGACCATGTCGCCGACCGCGAGGAACATGCCCGTCGATTCGATGAACGTGACGAACATGACCGTGACCATCGTCGCGATCGAGAGCGGGTCGAAGTGTGGCAGACCGAAGTGGAACGGCATCACGAAGCCGACCCACGGCGCGTGCGTGACGCCGTCCATGTTGACGCGGCCGAGCAGCAGCGCGATCACGAAGCCGGCGACGATGCCGAGCAGCACCGAGATATTGGCGACGAACCCCCGGGCAAACTTGTTGATGAGCAGGATCAGCGTCAGCACGAGCAGCGACAGGCCAAGGTAGACCGGATTGCCGTAGTCGGGATTGCCGACGCCGCCCGCCGCCCAGTTGATGCCGACTTCCATCAGCGAGAGGCCGATCACCGAAATCACGACGCCGATCACGACCGGCGGGAAGAAGCGCAGCAGCTTGCCGACCATCGGCGCGGCCAGAATGCCGATCACGCCGGCCGCGATCGTCGAGCCGAAGATGTCGAGAATGCCGAGCGAGGGATTGGTGCCGATTGCGACCATCGGCCCGACGGCCGCGAACGTGCAGCCCATGATGACGGGCAGACGGATGCCGAAGATCCACAGCCCGAGCGTCTGGATCAGCGTGGCGATGCCGCACGAGAACAGGTCGGCGCTGATCAGGAACGCGATCTGGTCTTTCGGCAGCTTGAGCGCCGCGCCGATGATGAGCGGTACCGCGACTGCGCCGGCGTACATGACCAGCACGTGCTGGATGCCGAGGGTGAGCAACTGGCCCGCGGGCAGGCGTTCGTCGCACGGGTGAACCGTGTTCGCTTGCATATCGTCTGTCTCCACCATCTGTTTTGGAATGACTCCAAGGTATCGGGGACGAAAATCCGCTACAAGACCGCGCGCGGCTATTCCGGCATTCCCGGTGACGATATGCGCGGGCCTCGTTTGAAAGCCGGATCGAAGGGCGGCGCGCGGTTTATCGTGGCTGCATCCCCGGCGGATCGGCGGCGGGCCCTGTGTGGCGGCGAGTGCGGGCAGGGTGCGCCGGCGCGCGGCACGGATGCGTCGCGCGCGGGGATATGTGTGAGAATCAATAACGTGTATCTCGCTCGCAGCATAGTCCTGTTTTGAGATGGTTCGCGGCATGGCAGGGTTAACCCGCGTTTGGCGGGTTTGCGGTGCTTGCGGGCCGTGCGCCGGACGTTGCTTCTGGCCGCGTGTTTTGCGGCGCTTGGGGGGCTGTTTCCAGTTGCGCTTCCAGCCGCGCCTCCGGCCGCGATTCTAGCCATGTTTCCAGCCGCGTTTCCTGCTTCGCTTCCAGTCCCTCCTTCATCCTTATTTCGACGTCCTCGCACCCATGAGTTTTCTCGGCATCGACCTCGGCACCGGCTCCCTTAAAGCGGCAATCGTCGACGAACACGGCCGCGAGCAGGCGGTGTCGAGCGTCGCTTATGCGTTCGATACGCCGCGCGCGGGGTGGGCCGAGATCGCGGTAGAGACGTGGTGGAGCGCGCTCGTCGAGGCGCTGGCGCGTCTGCCGCGGCATCTGCGCGACGATGTGCGGGCGATCGGCCTGTCCGGCCAGATGCACGGCGTCGTGCTGCTCGATGCGCACGGCGAGCCCGTGCGTCCCGCGCTGCTATGGCCCGACTCGCGCGCGCTCGATCTGCTCGACGCGTGGCCCGAGCCGCAGCCGAATCCGGTCGCGCCTGGCATGGCCGGTCCGCTGCTGCGCTGGATCGTGCTGCATGAGCCGCAGACCGCGCGCCGCACGCGTTGGGCGGTGCAGCCGAAAGACTGGCTGCGCGTCGCGCTCGGCGGCGCGTTCGCGACCGATCCGTCCGATGCTTGCGCGACCGCGCTCGCCAGTCCGGCCGGCGTGTGGGATGCGGCGCTGCTCGAGCGGCTCGGGATTCCGCGCGAGTGGTTCGCGCCGCTCGCGCCGTCGTATGCGGCGGCCGGTGTGCTGTCGCAGAGGGCCGCGCAGGCACTCGGCTTGCGCGCCGGCATCGTGCTCGCGACCGGCGCCGCCGATACGCCGTGCGCGGCGCTCGGCAGCGGACTCGCGCAGGACGGCGATGCGCTGCTGACCACTGGCACGGGCGGACAGATCGTCGTCCTCGCGAGCGGCGAGCCCGTGGCGGTGAAGGGGCTGCATCGCTATCGCGCGGCCAGCGATCACTGGTATCGGATGGCGGCGATGCAGAACGTCGGCATTGCGCTGGAGCGTGTGCGCGGCTGGCTGTCGTATGAGTGGGTGGATGCGTATCGCGAGGCGTTCGGTGATGCCGTTGCCGATGTGTCCGGCGCTGTATCTGGTGGTGCCGCGAACGGCAAATCCGCCGGGTCCGTCAGCGGGGCGCCCGGCGAGCCGATGAGCGCGGTATCGAGCGCGAGTTTCGGCGCGAGTGCCGACACGCCCACCGGCGCTGACCTCGGCGCTGACAGCAACGCCGCCCTCAGCGCTGCCCCCACCCGGACAACTCGCCCGGCAACCCACGGCGAATCCCGCGCATCTTCGGGCCTGACCTTCCTTCCGTACCTGACCGGTGAGCGCACGCCGTGGCTCAACCCGCAGGCGCGCGGCGGCTGGCTCGGCCTCTCGCTCGAACACACGCGCGGCGCGATGATGCGCGCCGCGTTCGAAGGCGTTGCGTTCTCGCTGCGCGCCGGGCTCGATGCGGTTCGCTCGAGCGGGGCCACGGTCACGGCGCTCAAGCTCGCGGGCGGTGGCTCGGTCGATCCACGCTGGCGTCAGCTGCTCGCCGATGCGCTCGGCGTCGAGCTGCATGCGGTCGACTGTCCGAACGCGGCACCGCGCGGTGCCGCGATACTCGGCGGCCTCGCGAGCGGTCATTGGCATGCGCGCGATCTTGCCGCGCTCGCGCCCGGCGCGACGCGCGTGGCGGGTCCGCGAGGCGATGCGGCGCTGGCGGAGCGCTATGCACGCTTCGTCGATCTGTATGGCCGCGTCGAGCCGTGGTTCGGTGGTACGACGCAGCGCGAAGCCCGGTAGCGGTAGCGGCGATGAACGCGGCGGCCGTCCCGGCGAGCACGAGGCCATGCTGCGGCAACGTGTACTGGCATGGCAAAGTACGGCGATGGGTGCTGCAACGGCGTTGCAACGAATCCTGGACGGCTAGGCAACAAGCACGGCAATGAATATTGCAAAACGCACGGCAACACACCTGGTAGCGACCGCGGCAACGACTACGGCAACACACTTGGCAACGACCGCGGCAACAAGCAACGCACGAAGCGCAGTCACCGAGCATGCTCTCGCCCCACACTTTGCAATACCATTACGCTTTTCGCGCGCCAAACCGCCGCCCGGTACGCGATGCCGCAGGACGCGACCTCGCCAATCGCGAGCCGTGCAGGCAGCAAGCAACAGCAAGCAGTAGCGAGCAACAGCAAGCAGTAGCGAGCAACAGCAAGCAAACAGCAGCAAGCAACGGCTCGCACGAGCCCGGCCGCAGCGCAAGCATGGTCCCGGCTCACGAACCAGAACACGCGGTCGAACACGAAGCAGCGCACGAACCAGAACACGCGCGCGCCGCGGCATCCCGACCCGCGACGCGCTCCGCACAATCAAACCGACTCACGGACCCACAGGAGCATTGACGATGAAGACCAAAGCAGCAATCGCATGGAAAGCCGGCGCCCCGTTGACGATCGAGGAAGTCGATCTCGAAGGTCCGCGCGCCGGTGAAGTCCTGATCGAAGTGAAGGCGACGGGCATCTGCCACACCGACTACTACACGCTGTCGGGCGCCGACCCCGAAGGCATCTTCCCGGCGATTCTCGGCCACGAAGGCGCGGGCGTGATCGTCGATGTCGGCCCCGGCGTCGGCACGCTGAAGAAGGGCGATCACGTGATTCCGCTTTACACGCCCGAATGCCGCCAGTGCAAGTTCTGTCTGTCGCGCAAGACCAACCTGTGTCAGGCGATCCGCTCGACGCAGGGCAAGGGCCTGATGCCCGACGCGACCTCGCGCTTCTCGCTCGACGGCAAGCCTTTGTTCCACTACATGGGGACGTCGACGTTCTCGAACTACATCGTCGTGCCGGAGATCGCGGTCGCGAAGGTGCGCGAGGACGCGCCGTTCGACAAGATCTGCTACATCGGCTGCGGCGTGACGACCGGCGTCGGCGCGGTCGTGTATTCGGCGAAGGTCGAGGCGGGCGCGAACGTGGTCGTGTTCGGGCTCGGCGGCATCGGCCTCAATGTGATCCAGGGCGCGAAGATGGTCGGCGCGGACAAGATCATCGGCGTCGATCTGAACCCGGGCCGCGTCGAACTGGCGAAGAAGTTCGGCATGACGCACTTCATCAACCCGAACGAAGTCGAGAACGTCGTCGATCACATCGTGCAGCTGACCGACGGCGGCGCTGACTACTCGTTCGAATGCATCGGCAATACCAAGGTGATGCGCCAGGCGCTCGAATGCACGCACAAGGGCTGGGGCCAGTCGTTCATCATCGGCGTCGCGGCGGCCGGCGAGGAGATCAGCACGCGGCCGTTCCAGCTCGTGACGGGCCGCGAGTGGAAGGGCTCGGCGTTCGGCGGCGCGCGTGGCCGCACCGACGTGCCGAAAATCGTCGACTGGTACATGGAAGGCAAGATCAATATCGACGACCTGATCACGCACCGTCTGCCGCTCGAACGCATCAACGAGGGCTTCGACCTGATGAAGAAGGGCGAGTCGATCCGTTCGGTCGTGCTGTACTAAGCGAGGAGCGCCGCGATGCTCGAACTACTCTCGTCGCACGCCATTCATGGCGGCGAGCAGCGCTTCTACCGGCACGAGTCGCGCACGATCGGTCTGCCGATGCGCTTCTCGGTCTATCTGCCGCCGCAGGCCTTGCATGAGAACGCGGGACGTGTCCCGGCGTTGTTCTATCTGGCCGGACTGACCTGCACGGAAGAAACGTTTCCGATCAAGGCCGGCGCGCAGCGCTTCGCGGCCCAGCACGGCATCGCATTGATCGCGCCGGACACGAGCCCGCGCGGCGCGAACGTGCCGGGCGAGAGCGATGCATGGGACTTCGGCGTCGGCGCGGGTTTTTACGTCGACGCGACTGCAGAGCCGTGGTCGAAGCACTACCGGATGTACTCGTATGTGCGCGACGAACTGCGCGAGACGGTCGTGAGCGAGTTGCTGGTCGATGGCGCGCGCCTCGGCATCTTCGGTCACTCGATGGGCGGGCACGGCGCGTTGATGCTCGCGCTGCGCAATCCGGACCTCTATCGGTCGGTGTCGGCGTTCGCGCCGATTGCGGCGCCGGTGCGTTGCCCATGGGGCGAAAAGGCGTTCGGCGGCTATCTCGGCAACGACCGCGAAGCGTGGCGTCAGTACGACGCGAGCGAACTGGTTGCGCAGGCATCGCACAAGTTCGCGCAAGGGATTCTCGTCGATCAGGGCCTCGCGGATCAGTTCCTGCCGACGCAGCTGAATCCCGACGTGTTCGAAGCCGCGTGCAAGGCCGCGGGTCAGCCGCTGACGTTGCGCCGTCATGCGGGTTATGACCACGGCTACTACTTCATCTCGACCTTCATCGAAGATCACCTTGAGCATCACGCGAAGGTGTTGCTCGGCTGAAAATGCCATAAAACACGGTGTGAAATGAAGAGCGGCGGCACGTGCAGAAAATGCACGTGCCGCCGTTTTCTTATGTGACCGGAGTAAGCGCCGCTCAATGCCGCTTCAGCAAACTCCCGCCATACACGAGCGCCGATAGCACCGTGATCCAGAAGCTCGTCGGCCAGTCGGTATAGAACGCGAGCGTCAAGCCGAGCCATGCCTGCGCGAGCGCGAACACGGCAGCAAGCACGAGCCCGGTGGAGAGCCGCGTGCTCAGATTCTGCGCGGCGGCGGCCGGGCCGACCATCAGCGTGAACACGAGCAGCACGCCGACGATCTGCGTGCAGGCCGCCACGGCCAGCGCGGCGATCGCGAGAAACAGCACCGACACGCGGCGCAGCGACACACCCTTCGCTTCGGCCAGTTCCGGTTGCAGCGAGGCGAACAGCAGCGGCCGCATGATGGCCGCGAGCGCCGCGAGGCTCACCACGCCGAGCGCCGCGAGCACGCCGAGCGTCGACGCATTCACGCCGAGCACGTTGCCGAACAGCAGCGCCGTCACCTGGGTCGCGTAGGCGGTGAAGAAGTGCAGAAACAGCAAGCCGAAACCGAGCGACAGCGAAAGAATCACGCCGATCGCGACGTCGCGCCCCGCCAGCCGCTCGCCGAGCGCGCCCATGCCGACGCCGGCCGCGAGCGTGAAGCCGATCATCCCCCAGATCGGCGAGATGCCGATCAGCACCGCGCCGGTCGCGCCGGTGAAGCCGACGTGCGAGAGCGCGTGGCCGGCGAAGGTCTGTCCGCGCATCACGAGGAAATAGCCGACCACGCCGGCCAGCACCGCGACGATCCCCGACGCCGCGAATGCGTTCACCATGAAATCGTATTCAAACATCGTGCTTGTGTCCGTCGCGTGAGTCGTGCGGGTTCGAATGGCCGTGCGAGGGTTTGTGCGCATGACCGTGGCCGTGGTCGTGCGAGTGAGAATGAGCGTGCGAATGTCCGCCGTCCTCGTCGTGTTCATGCTCGTGATCGTGCTTCTCGACTTCGACGCCGCCCGACATCACGAAGATGCGGCCATTAACGCGCATCACGTCGATCGGCGAGCCATAGAGGCGCGACAGTACCGGCCGCGTAATGACCTCGTCGACGGTGCCGAGCGCCGCGACGCCGCTGCCGAGATACAGCACGCGATCGATCGAGTTCAGGAGCGGATTCAGTTCGTGCGCGGAGAACAGCACCGCGATGCCGAGTTCCTGCTGCACGCGCCGCACGAGTTCGACGACGCTCTTCTGATGATGCGGATCGAGGCTGATCAACGGTTCGTCGAGCAGCAGCAGCTTCGGGTTGCCGAGCAGGCACTGCGCGAGCAGCAGCCGCTGCCGCTCGCCGCCCGACAGCTCCGACAGCGGCCGTTTGGCGAGGCCGGTTGCGCCGACCAGTTCGAGCACGCGATCGACGTCCGCGCGCGTTTTCGCATCCGCATGCGGCAGGCCCCAGCGATGACCGTCGGCGGCCATCGCGACGAAATCGCGCCCGCGCACGCGGCGGCCCGCGAGGGCGCTGCGCGTCTGCGGCATGTAGCCGATCGAGGCATTGCCGCGCTCGACCGCCTGCCCGAGCACGCGGATCGTGCCGCCCGCGGCCGGCACGAGGCCGAGCACCGCGCGCATCAGCGTCGTCTTGCCCGCGCCGTTCGGCCCGAGCACGCCGATGAACTCGCCCTGGTTCACGACGAAGCTGGTGTCGCGCAGGATCGTGCGTTCGCCGAGTTCGAGCGTCACGCGCTCGAGTTCGAGCACGGGCGTGTCGCGTCGGACGGCACCGGCGGCGGTGGTGGGTGTTCCGGGCGACGGGCCCGTTGAAGTACCCGCTGGCGCATGGCGGCCAGTCGAAGTCATGGAGTGGTTCCTTTGGCGCGTGCGCCTTGTGCCGCGTTCGTGCCGCCCGCGGCGAGCGCCTTGCCGAGCGCGTCGAGCTGCGTGAGCATCCACGTCTGATAGGTCTTGCCGGCCGGCAGCGTTTCGGTGACGCTCAGCGTCGGGACCTTCGATTGTTGCGCGAGCTTCAGCATGCGTTGGGTCAGCGCCTCGGTGGCCTGGCTGTTGTAGATCAGTACGCGCACGCGCTGGTCGCGCAGGTCGCGTTCGAATGCGGCGATATCGGCCGCGCTTGCTTCGGTGTCGTTCATCGTGGCGAGCTGGAAGCGCTGGTTGCGCATACCGAGGCCGATCGCGTCCGACATGTAGCCGAACACCGGCTCGGTCGCCGTGACCGGCAGGCCCGCATAGCGGCCGTGCAGTTCGGCGACCTTCGCGTCGATCGGCTTCAGCGAATCGAGAAACTTCGCGAGGTTCGCATCGTACGCCGACTTGTGCGCCGGGTCAGCCGCGCCGAGCGCGTCGTGGATCGCGCGCGCGACTTTCGGCATCGTCGCCGGGTCGTACCACAGGTGCGGATTGTCGCCGCCTTTCCTGCCGGTGAGGTCGGCCGCGACGATCACGGTGCGCTGCGCGCCTTTCGAAGCGGCCAGCAATTTTGCCATCCACGGATCGTAATCGGCGCCGTTGTAGACGACAAGGCTCGCATGCTGCAACGCGCGCGCGGTGGCCGGGCTCGCTTCGAACAGATGCGGGTCCTGGTCCGGATTGCTGAGGATGCTCGTCACGTCGACGCGCTCGCCGCCGAGTTGCCGCACCACGTCGCCGTAGAAATTTTCCGCCGCGACCACCGGGATTTTCGCGCCGGCCCGAGCTTCGGCGGCGAACGCGCCGTGGCCGACGGCGAGGGCGGCGAGCCCGGACGCCAGCAGATACTTCGACAGCTTCAGCGCGCGCTGCGCCCCGGTCAACATCGAGCCGATTCGTTTCATCGTGGTGTCCTGTTGCGTGAGAGTTGAATGAGCCACCTGGCGTAGCGGTGACGAAGACGCGGGGAGACGCGGCGACGCCTTCGGGCGGCAACCGCTTGCGGATCGCCGCGCAAGAGTGCGATGAGACCGAAATGATATAACGTATCGCGATTTTTGTCGTCAGGCCGTGTGGGCGGCCGCGCCGCCGCTCCTGCCGCGCTGCACCATCGAAATCTGGCGAGGCGCCTTGACATGACCCGGTCCGTATCCGATCATTCGATCACCAGAGGAGCAATTGCTCGATCAATGAGCGTTCGCTCACTGCGCAGCGGAATGCAAAACGAACCGGAGACAGGCCGTGGCGGCACGATTGCAGGACAAAGTGGCGATTCTGACGGGCGCGGCAAGCGGCATCGGCGAGGCCGTGGCCCGGCGCTATCTCGACGAGGGCGCGCGCTGCGTGCTCGTCGACCTGAAGCCCGCCGACAGTTTCGGCGCCGCGCTGCGCGCCGCGCACGGCGAGCGCGTCTTCTGCGTAAGCGCCGACGTTACGCGCCGCGACGACATCGCCCGCATCGTGGCGGCCGCGCTCGAACGCTTCGGCCAGATCGACATTCTCTTCAACAACGCGGCGCTGTTCGACATGCGCCCGCTGCTCGATGAATCCTGGGACGTGTTCGACCGGCTCTTTTCGGTCAACGTGAAGGGCATGTTCTTCCTGATGCAGGCGGTGGCGAGCCGGATGGTCGAGCAGGGCCACGGCGGCAAGATCATCAATATGTCCTCGCAGGCCGGCCGGCGCGGCGAGGCGCTCGTCTCGCATTACTGCGCGACCAAGGCGGCGGTGCTGAGCTATACGCAGTCGGCGGCGCTCGCGCTCGCGCCGCATCAGATCAATGTGAACGGCATCGCACCCGGCGTTGTCGATACGCCGATGTGGAGCGAGGTCGACGCGCTGTTCGCGCGCTACGAAAACCGGCCGCTCGGCGAGAAGAAGCGCCTCGTCGGCGAGGCGGTGCCGCTCGGCCGCATGGGCCTGCCCGACGACCTGACCGGCGCCGCGCTGTTTCTCGCCTCGGCCGATGCGGACTACATCACCGCGCAAACGCTGAACGTCGACGGCGGCAACTGGATGAGTTGAGGAACGGACCGGGAGCGGGCACCTTGCCCGCTCCCGGCGGCGCGTCACTTGGCGAAGCGAATGCGTGAAATGAACGCGCAAAGCGAACGTGCAAAGCGAACGCGCGAAACCAAAGCAGCACGACATAACGTACCCAGAACGTACCCAAAAAGGAGACAGCAATGAAACCCGCTCTCAAAACCGCGCTGAAGGCGCTGAGTGCCGGCGCGGCGACCTGCTTCGCGCTGAGCGCGTCGGCAGCGACCATCACGATCGCCACGCTGAACAATCCGGACATGATCGAGCTGAAGAAGCTCTCGCCCGCATTCGAAAAGGCGAATCCGGACATCAAGCTGAACTGGGTGATCCTCGAGGAAAACGTGCTGCGCCAGCGCGCGACGACCGACATCACGACCGGTAGCGGCCAGTTCGACGTGATGACGATCGGCGCATACGAAACGCCGCAGTGGGGCAAGCGCGGCTGGCTCGCGCCGCTCACGAACCTGCCCGCGAGCTATGACCTCGACGACGTCGTGAAGACGGCGCGCGACGGCCTCTCCGCCAACGGCCAGCTGTATGCGCTGCCGTTCTACGTCGAAAGCTCGATGACCTATTACCGCAAGGACCTGTTCGACAAGGCCGGCCTGAAGATGCCCGATCAGCCGACCTACGACCAGATCGCGCAATTCGCCGACAAGCTCACCGACAAATCGAAGGAACAGTACGGCATCTGCCTGCGCGGCAAGGCGGGCTGGGGCGAGAACATGGCGTATGCGACCACGCTCGTGAACACGTTCGGTGGCCGCTGGTTCGACGAGAAGTGGAACGCGCAACTGACCTCGCCGGAATGGAAGAAGGCGATGACGTTCTACGTCGATCTGCTGAGGAAGGACGGCCCGCCGGGAGCGAGTTCGAACGGCTTCAACGAGAACCTCACGCTGATGTCCTCGGGCAAGTGCGCGATGTGGATCGACGCGACCGTCGCGGCCGGCATGCTCTACAACAAGCAGCAGTCGCAGATCGCCGACAAGGTCGGCTTCGCCGCGGCGCCGGTCGAGGTCACGCCGAAGGGTTCGCACTGGCTGTGGGCCTGGGCGCTGGCGATTCCGAAGTCGTCGAAGCAGGCCGACGCGGCGAAGAAGTTCATTACGTGGGCGACCTCGAAGGACTACATCGGGCTGGTCGCGAAGGATGAAGGCTGGGCCTCGGTGCCGCCGGGCACGCGCCAGTCCACCTATGCGCGCCCCGAGTACCGGCAGGCCGCGCCGTTCGGCGACTTCGTGCTGAAGGCGATCCAGACGGCCGATCCCGATCATCCGACGCTCAAACCCGTGCCGTACACCGGCGTGCAGTTCGTCGGGATTCCCGAGTTCCAGTCGTTCGGCACGGTGGTCGGCCAGAGCGTGTCGGGCGCGATTGCCGGTCAGATGACGGTCGATCAGGCGCTCGCGGCCGGCAATGCCGCCGCCGATCGCGCGGTGAAGCAGGCCGGATACCAGAAGTAACGCGCGAAGCAACGCGAAGAGCAAGACGAGAAGCAACGCATCGACTCGCGCGGGCGTGGCCGCAAGCAACCGGTCCGGCGGCCCACTCCCACGTCGATCGATGCGTCACACGCCGGCCGATCCGCGTCGGCCGGCTCCCGCAGTACAGCGGGCCGTTCGCCTGCGCCGCGTTTCGTGCGGCTTACGAGGCTCACGTGGCACGCCATCGCACATGATGCCGATGACGTCCACGCGGTTCAGGCGAACGCCCCGCGCATTACCGAACAGGTGATCCATCATGCGTCCTTTGCGCCTGCCCCTCATGCAAGCTCCTCCTCAGTCCGAAAAAGAACGCGAAGCCCGCAAGGCGAATTCGGCCCGCTGGCTCGTGATGCCGTCGGTCGGCGTACTCGTGCTGTGGATGGCGATTCCGCTCGCGATGACGATCTGGTTCTCGTTCTCGCGCTACAACCTGCTGAATCCGGACCTGCGCGGTTTCGCCGGCCTCGACAATTACCGCTATCTCGCGACCGATCCGTCGTTCATCCCGTCGATCGTGCACACGATCGAGCTGATCGTCTCGGTGCTCGTCATCACGGTGGGCGGCGGCGTGCTGATGGCGGTGCTGTTCGACCGCAAGTTCTACGGCCAGGGCGTCGCGCGGCTGCTCGCGATCGCGCCGTTCTTCGTGATGCCGACCGTCTCCGCGCTGATCTGGAAGAACATGATCCTGCACCCGGTGTACGGCCTCGTCGCGCAAGCGATGCGCGCGCTCGGCATGCAGCCGGTCGACTGGTTCGCCGACTATCCGCTGACCGCGGTCATCATGATCGTCGCGTGGCAGTGGCTGCCGTTCGCGTTCCTGATCCTGTTCACGGCGATCCAGTCGCTCGACCAGGAGCAGAAGGAAGCCGCGAAGATCGACGGCGCGGGTCCGTTCTCGATGTTCTTCTACATCACGCTGCCGCATCTGAGACGCGCAATCGCGGTCGTGGTGATGATGGAGACGATCTTCCTGCTGTCGATCTTCGCCGAAATCTATACGACCACGGGCGGCGGTCCGGGCAATGCGACCACCAACCTGTCGTACCTGATCTTCTCGCTGGGCCTGCAGCAGTTCGACGTCGGTCTCGCCTCGGCGGGCGGCATTCTCGCGGTCGTGCTGGCCAATATCGTGTCGTTCTTCCTCGTGCGGATGCTCGCGAAGAACCTCAAAGGGGAGTACGAAAAATGAGCCACGCTGCTTCTACGTCCGCCTCTACGTCTGCCTCGACGACGCAGCCGGTCGCGGTGCCGACCAAATCGCCGTTCGAGACGGTGACCCGCGCCATTCCCGG
Source organism: Paraburkholderia sp. Ac-20342 (assembly GCF_017104985.1). Lineage (NCBI taxonomy): Bacteria > Pseudomonadati > Pseudomonadota > Betaproteobacteria > Burkholderiales > Burkholderiaceae > Paraburkholderia > Paraburkholderia sp. Ac-20342. Next base: position 59,166 of record NZ_JAAGPQ010000050.1, read on the forward strand.
CGTGATCGCCTGGCTCGTTGCGCTGCTGCTGTTCTTCCCGATCTTCTGGATGACGATCACGGCGTTCAAGACCGAGCAGCAGGCCTATTCGTCGTCGCTGTTTTTCACGCCGACGCTCGACAGCTTCCGCGAGGTGTTCGCGCGCAGCAACTACTTCTCGTTCGCGTGGAACTCGGTGCTGATCTCGGTCGGCGTCACGCTGCTGTGCCTGATTCTCGCGGTGCCGGCCGCCTATGCGATGGCCTTCTTCCCGACGCGCCGCACGCAGAAAGTGCTGCTGTGGATGCTCTCGACCAAGATGATGCCGTCGGTCGGCGTGCTGGTGCCGATCTATCTGCTGTGGAAAAACAGCGGCCTGCTCGATACGGTGTCGGGTCTCGTGATCGTCTACACGCTGATCAATCTGCCGATTGCGGTGTGGATGTCGTTCACGTACTTCGCCGAGATTCCGCGCGACATTCTCGAAGCCGGACGCATCGACGGCGCGGCGACGTGGCAGGAGATCGTCTATCTGCTGATGCCGATGTCGCTGCCGGGGCTCGCCTCGACCGCGCTGCTGCTCGTGATCCTGTCGTGGAACGAGGCGTTCTGGAGCATCAATCTGTCGAGTTCGAACGCGGCGCCGCTGACCGTGTTCATCGCCTCGTATTCGAGCCCCGAGGGCCTGTTCTGGGCCAAGCTCTCCGCTGCATCGCTGCTCGCGGTCGCGCCGATCCTGATCGTCGGCTGGCTGTCGCAGAAGCAGCTGGTGCGCGGTCTCACGTTCGGGGCGGTCAAATGACGGCAGGTGCGCAACAAGGCGCGGGCGCGTCTGTGGACACGGCGGCGGCCGGCATGCGTCAATTCGCGTTGATCTGCGATTGCGACGGCGTGCTGATCGACAGCGAAGCCGTGGCCGCGCGCATGCTCGTGCGCGAACTCGAAGCGCGCTGGCCCGGCGCCGATGTCGAAGCGGTCGTGCTGCCGCTGCTCGGCCTGCGCATCGAGCGCGTGCTGCGGGACGCAGCGGCGCGGCTCGGCAGGACGCTCGGCGCCGCCGACATCGACGCGATCCGCCGCTCGGTCGAAGCGGCGGCCGTGCAGGCGCCGGCTGTCGACGGCATCGAGGCGGCGCTCGCCCAGGTGCCGCTCGTCAAAGGCTGCGCGAGCAACAGCTACCGGCCCTATGTCGAGACGGTGCTGGCGCGCACGGGTCTCGCGCGCTTCTTCGGCGACCGCCTGTACTGTGCCGACTCGGTGCCGAATCCGAAGCCCGCGCCCGACGTCTATCTCGCGGCGGCGCGCGGCGTCGGTCTCGCGCCAGGCGCGTGCCTCGTCGTCGAAGACAGCGTGACCGGCGCGACGGCGGCGACGGCGGCGGGCATGACGGTGCTCGGCTTCGTCGGCGGCGGTCATGCGAGCGATGCGCAGATCGATCGCCTGCATGCGGCCGGCGCGCGTCACGTCTTCGACGACATGCGGCAATTGCCCGAGCTCGTCGCGCAATGGACCTTGAGCGCGACGGCGGCGGCGCCCTGAGCAACGACAGGACTTCCTGATTTAACGACTGGCAGCGGTACGCGTTACGCAGTACGGACAGCATTACACGGAGACACATCATGGCAAGCCTAACTTTGCGCAACATCAGAAAGGCCTACGACGACAACGAAGTGATGCGCGACATCAACCTCGACATCGCGGATGGCGAGTTCGTCGTGTTCGTCGGGCCGAGCGGTTGCGGCAAATCGACCCTGATGCGGATGATCGCGGGCCTCGAAGACATCACGAGCGGCGACCTGAATATCGACAACGTGCGCATGAACGAGGTGCCGCCGGCCAAGCGCGGCATCGCGATGGTGTTCCAGTCGTACGCGCTGTATCCGCACATGACGCTCTACGACAACATGGCCTTCGGCCTCAAGCTCGCGGGCGCGAAGAAGCCCGAGATCGACGCGGCCGTGCGCAATGCCGCGAAGATCCTGCATATCGACCATCTGCTCGATCGCAAGCCGAAGCAGTTGTCGGGCGGCCAGCGCCAGCGCGTCGCGATCGGCCGCGCGATCACGCGCAAGCCCAAGGTGTTCCTGTTCGACGAACCGCTGTCGAATCTCGACGCGGCGCTGCGCGTGAAGATGCGCCTCGAATTCGCGCGTCTGCACGACGAGCTGAAGACGACGATGATCTACGTGACGCACGACCAGGTCGAGGCGATGACGCTGGCCGACAAGATCGTCGTGCTGTCGGCGGGCAATCTCGAACAGGTCGGCACGCCGACGATGCTCTATCACGCGCCCGCGAATCGCTTCGTCGCGGGCTTTATCGGCTCGCCGAAAATGAACTTCATGGAAGGCGTCGTGCAGTCGGTGTCGAGCGACGGCGTGACCGTGCGCTACGAAACCGGCGAGACGCAGCGCGTCGCGGTCGATCCGGGCACGGCGAAGCAGGGCGACAAGGTGACGGTCGGCATCCGGCCCGAGCATCTGCATGTCGGCACCGAAGACGGCATCGACGCGCGCACGATGACGGTCGAATCGCTCGGCGACGCGGCGTATCTGTACGCGGAGTCGAACGTCGCGCCCGATGGCCTGATCGCGCGGATTCCGCCGCTCGAACGGCATGCGAAGGGCAACGTGCTGAAGCTCGGCGCGACGCCCGAGCATTGCCACCTGTTCGACAGCGAAGGCAAGGCGTTCCAGCGCAAGATCGTCGAGGTGCTGGCGGCGTGAGCGCGTGATTGCGCGATTGGGTGAAGGCAGGGGCGGGCGGCATGCGCGCCGCCTGCCTCGATCAGGCCGCGTGGTTCGAGCGTGACGGGCGGTGAACCTGCCCGGGCGTGGCCGCGCTCAGCTATCTGACGAAGCGCGCCCGCGAGGTATGGGTGCCGAATAAGCGCCGAACGAGTACCGAATAAGCGTCGATCAAGCCGGCGCGCGAGGCAACGGCCTCGCGCGCCGGCGTTTCCTCAAGCCTTCGACGCTTCCAGCGCGGCCCTCGCGCACAACTCGTCGGTGACGAGTCCCGACAACCAGCCCCCCTTGAGCACCGCGATCAACGCCTCGCGCTTGCGCTCGCCGCCCGCGAAGCCGATGGTCGGGCGGCGCGGCGGCGCGTCGAGCACGATGCTCGTCACGCGCCGGCCGGTCGGCGATTCGACGTGCGCGCCGGCTGCATCGATCGGCAAGCCGAGCATTTCGGCGATCGCGTGGTTCTGCATCAACTCCTTCACTTCCGCCGACGTGATGAAGCCGTCCTCGTGCAACGGGCAGTTGAGGCCGATATTACCGATGCCGACGAACGCGACGTCGGCCTGCGCGGACAGCGATTCGACGACCCGATACAGCCGGTGATTGCACCACTGCGCGCGCTCGGCCTCGCTGTCGGCGAGCAGCGGCGCGGGCAGCAGGAAATGCTTGCCGCCCGTTTTCTCGGAAATGCGCAGCGCGACGTCGTAGCGGTTCGAGGAGCCGTCCTGGGCGATCGCCCCGACCATCGACACGAGCCGGTGCTGCGGACGGTCCAGTTGCGCGATCTGATCGACCGCGGCCTTCAGCGTGCGGCCGCTGCCGACCGCGACGACCATCGGCTTTTCCGCGTTCAGATAGCGTTCCATGACCTGCGCGCCGGCCACGGCGAGCTTGCGGTCGACTTCCTCGGAGGTGTCGCCGTCGATCGGCACGACTTCGCAGAGATCGAGCCCGTAGCGCTTCGACAGCTGATCGGCGAGCGACAGGCAATCGGCCAGTTGATGATCGACGCGCACGCGGATCAGGTTCTTTTCGACCGCGAACGCGACGAGCCGCTGCGCGACCGGCCGCGAGACCTGCAGCTTCTCGGCAATTTCGTTCTGCGTATTGCCGGCGACGTAGTAAAGCCAGGCGGCGCGTGTGGCGAGATCGAGTTTTTCGGTGGACTTGGGCACGATGGGTTTCGCTGGAAGTGTGCCGATGAAAGCGGCCGGCTCCGCTGCTGCGCGGATGCCGGCCGGCTGGAGCGCTTCAGGCGAGCGGCGCGCGCGCGGGATCGAACAGCGGCCGCACGTGGCGGTAGAGCGCGCGATACGCGTCGAGCCGCGTGCGCAATTGCGCGTGACGCTGCGGATTCGGCGTGAACTGCTTTTCGACGGGCGGCTTGGTCAGCACCGTGGCCGGGTCGCCGCCGGCGGCGAGCCAGCCGAGACGGGCCGCGCCGAGCGC
>NZ_JAAGPQ010000051.1:0-60606 GCF_017104985.1 Paraburkholderia sp. Ac-20342
GCGGTGCCGGCCTCGCCACCGCCGCCTTCCGTTGCGCCGCCCGCGGCACCCGGCACCACGGCGAGCGGGCCGGTGCGCGTGCAGCCCGCGCGCATGCCGTTCTATGTCGCGACGCGCGGCACCACCACGATCTACGTGCTCGGCACGCTACACGTCGGCGATCCGGTCGACTATCCCGTGGGGCAGCCGTTCCGCGCGCCGATCCTCGCCGCGCTCGCCGCCTCGCCGACGCTCGCGCTCGAACTGTCGCCCGACGAACTGCTCGTCTCGCAGGACGACGTGTCGAAGTACGGTGTGTGCAAGCGCGACTGCCTGCCGGGCCTGTTGCCCGAGCCGCTGTGGCACAAGCTCGCGCTGCGCCTGCGCGGCAACCCGGCCGCGCTCGATGCGATCAAGAAGATGCGGCCGTGGCTCGCCTCGCTCGTGGTCGAAACCTATGACTCGCTCTCCGCGGGATTGCAGACCGAGTACGGCACCGAAGCGCAATTGCAGAACGTGTATCTGAAGACGCGCGGCAAGATCATCGGACTCGAAACGCTGCAGCAGCAGATGCGCGCGTTCACCGGTTTGTCGGCCGCGCAGCAGCGCGAAATGCTCGCGCAGGACCTCGTGCAGACGCCGGCTCAAAACGTCGCGGACGTGCGCGCGCTGCATCGGCTGTGGCAGGTCGGCGATGCCGATGCGATCGCCGCGTGGCAGGCCGCGAAATCGGAGAAACTCGCGCGCGACAAGCGCGTGTCCAACTCGATCGACAACCGGATCGTCTACGAGCGCAACCGCCGCTTCGTCACGCGGATGCTGCAAATCGCCGCGCCGAACAAGCCGCTGTTCGTCGCGATCGGCGCGCTGCATCTCGGCGGACCGAAAGGCGTGCTGCAACTGTTGCGGCAGCATGGGTTCGTGGTCGAGCCGGGTTGAGCGGCGAGCACCGCTTCTTCGGCGAGCTCCGGTGTGCGGCTGCGTGCATCGTGCATATCGCCAAACGCATCTTCAATGCTGAACACTTCCTACCTTGCTCATGCCCTTGAGCAAAAGCCGGAGTAAAGGCTCCTTCGGCTGCGATTGCAATGCTTCCATTACCCTTTGTAACGTTTTATCCGATTACTCAGGATAGCTAGCGGCCCTCGACATAATTCTCAGAAAATTCCTATGTTTTTCGCGTCCTGATTTCGATACCTTCGCCAGGCAATATTTCTTAATCGATTAGCACGATTTGGCACGAAGGAGATTCACGGATGGCGCAGGACATTTTCATCAAGATCGACGGTATCGAAGGCGAATCGCAGGACGCGGCGCATCTCAATGAAATCGACGTAATCGGATGGCGCTGGCAGGTGACGCAGCAATCGGCAATGCACGCTGGTTCAGGCGGCGGTGTTGCAAAAGCCACGGTTTCCGACCTCGAATTTACTCATCTGCTGGACCGGGCAAGTCCGAACTTGGCGAGCTACTGCTTTTCCGGCAAGCGTATTCGCGAAGCCAGGCTCACCGTGCGACGGGCCGGTGGCGCTCCTCACGAGTACGCAAGAATCACGATGTACGACGTGCTCGTTTCTCATGTCGAGCCCGTGGGTGGCGGTCACGGTTCTCACGAACAGGTGCACCTCTCGTTCGCAAAAATGAAGCATGAGTACATCTTGCAGAACGACCGGGGCGGCAGCGGCGGCACGGTCACCGCGCTGATCGACATCCGGGCGAACAGACAGGAACAGTGAAATGCCGGTGTCCTGTACTTTCACATTGAATCGACGCCCTATGTCGGTGCTGGTTTGTCCGGGGTTTGGGAGTGTTGAGGCGTTTTCGGGGAACACCCGCTATATTGATGATCCGGATTTTACGAACGTTGCAAAAGCAGGTGCTATTCCCAAAGGTGGGTATTACATCGTCGATAGGGAAAGTGGTGGGCATCTCGGCTGGCTCGTAGATGCAGTGAAGGATTTTGTAGCGGACACACGTCGCGCGGAATAGTTTGCTCTATATCGCGATGATGGAACCATCGACGATTGGACATTCGTAGACGGTGTTCGACGTAGTAGCTTTCGCTTACATCCGGTTGGACGATACGGGTCGAGCGACGGTTGCATCACGCTTCCATCCCGAGAACAGTTCAACGCGCTTCGCTCATATCTGAAAGCACAGCCACCCGCCTTCGTGCCTGGAACGGTGACCCGATGCTACGGCATGGTCGAGGTGCAATGAAAAGGGCGCTGATTTCTGTCGCTCTCTCATTGATGATGACACTGCCCGTCGCCGCCGGGATTGCACGCTTACCGGGCGTGTATGAATGGTTGGACAGCGGCGCGGGCTATGACTTCTTTGAGCCAGTTTTCATCGCACTCGGTTCGAGCACCGGCGAATACGATACGGACGTCATTGTTGCAATGCTTCTTGTTGCCGGTTTTTTCCTGTCGCTGGCGCTAATCATTGCGTGCTGGGCGATCGTCAGTCATTTACACCGTGCGTACCGCCGTTGAAGCGTTCACGCACGTCTAACCATGAGATTCAACAAAGCAATGAAAAAAACGCTTATTTGCATCGCGCTCGCACTGGTGATGACACTGCCTGTTATGGTCGGGCTTGCACATTTACCAGGTGTGTTCGAATGGATAGACAGCGGTATGGGCCATGACCTTTTTGAATATCTTTTCATAGCGCTGGACGCCCAAGGCTGCGAAGAAACCGCGGACGTCATCGCCGTAACGATGCTCATTGTCAGCTTCTTTCTGTCACTGGCATTAGTCGTTGCGACTTGGGCAATAGTTGGCCGTTGGCGTCGTATGCACCGCCGTTGAAGCGCTCACGAACGTATAACAAGGAGATTCAAGTAGGTAATGAAGAAGACGCTTATTTGCATCACACTCGCGCTGGTGATGACACTACCCGTTGCAATCGGGATCATACGCATCCCGGGAATGGATGAATGGTTTTCGAGTGGTGCTGACTACGACTTCTTTGAACCACTTTTCAAAGCACTAGGTTCGGATGGCAACGAAAGCAACTCGGATATCGTTTTCGCAACGATGCTCATTACCAGTTTCTTCCTGTCGCTGGCGCTAATCATTGCGTGCTGGGCGATTGTCAGCCATTTACACCGTGCGTACCGCCGTTGAAGCGTTCACGCACGTCTAACCATGAGATTCAACAAAACAATGAAAAAGACGCTTATCTGCTTCGTGCTCGCACTGGTGATGACACTACCCGTCACGGCCGGGCTTGCGCGCTTCCCGGGTATTGATGAATGGATAAGCAACGGTACGGGCCATGAACTTTTTGAACATCTTTTCATCGCGCTGGATGCCCGCGGCTGGGAAGAAACCGAGGACGTTATCGTCGTCACGATGCTCATTGTCAGCTTCTTTCTGTCACTGGCATTAGTCGTTGCAACTTGGGCGATAGTTGGCCGTTGGCGTCGTATGCACCGCCGTTGAAGCGCTCACGAACGTATAACAAGGAGATTCAAGTAGGTAATGAAGAAGACGCTTATTTGCATCACACTCGCGCTGGTGATGACACTGCCAGTCGGAGTCGGGATTGCATACATCCCGGGTGTTGCTGAATGGTTTGCGAGCGGGTCAGGCTATGAATTCTTCACCCCGCTTTTTAAAGCACTGGACTCTCACGGCAGCGAAACCAACTCCGACATCATCTTCGGCACGTTGTACACCGTCAGTTTTATTCTCTCGCTGATGTTAGTGGCCATCCTTCTGGCAATCGTCAACCGTTGGCGTCGCACGCACCGCTATTGAAGCGCTCACAAACGTATAACAAGGCGAGTCAGGAAGATAATGAAGAAGACGCTTATTTGCATCACGTTCGCACTGGTGATGACATTACCAGTCGGAGCCGGGATTCTGTGCATCCCCGCTGTTAATGAATGGCTGGACACCGGCTCAGGCTACGAGTTCTTCACCCCGCTTTTCAAAGCACTGGACTCTCACGGCAGCGAAACCAATTCCGACATCATCTTTGGCACGTTGTACACCGTCAGTTTTATTCTCTCGCTGATGCTAGCCGCTGCCCTTCTGACGATCATCAGCCACTGGCGCCGCACACACCGCCACTAGACCTCGGGCTCACCGCACGCACCGCAACGGCCACCATCACATCGCACCACACGATCCAGCGCCTCGCCTCAAAACGGAGCGCCGGATCCATCACACACGTTCGATAGCCAGCCGCAGCCCGCTTCACCAAATACACCAAACCCGCCAGCCGCGCGACTCAAACGCGCGCAGCACCCGCAGCATGAACCTCGATACCCGCGGCAGCGAGCGCATCGCGAATGCGCCGCGCAAAAGCCAGCGCGTGCGGGCCGTCGCCGTGCAGGCAGATGGTCTGCGCGTTGAGCGGCACCCAGCGGCCATCGACAGCCTTCACGCGTTGCTCGCGGATCATCGTGAGCGTGCGCGCGAGCACTTCGTTTTCATCGTCGAGCAGCGCGCCCGGCTCCTTGCGCGGCACGAGCGAACCATCGGCGCGATAGCCGCGATCGGCGAACACTTCCTCGATCGCGATGAGGCCCACGTCGCGCGCGGCGTTCACGAGCCTGCTGTTGGCAAGCGCGAACACCGCGACCGACGGATCGAAGTCGTGCACCGCCGAGACGATCGCGTCGGCGATCCCGGCATCGCGCGCAGCCTGGTTGTACAGCGCGCCGTGCGGCTTCACGTGCGCGATACGGCCGCCCTCGGCCTGCGCGATCGCGGACAGCGCGCCGAGCTGATACAGCACGCCCGCGTAGATGTCGTTGGCCGGCAAATCCATTTCCTTGCGGCCGAAATTCTCGGGATCGTTGAAGCTCGGATGCGCACCGATCGACACGCCTTTGCGCACGGCCCAGCGCACGCAGTCGCGCATGGCGTTGGGGCCGCCGGCGTGCCAGCCGCATGCGATGTTGGCGGAGCTGACGAGATCGAGCAACGCCTCGTCGGTTCCGCAGCCCTCGCCGAGGTCGGCATTCAGATCGATTTCCATGGGGTTCCTCTCTCTCTTTAGTGTTATAGCGTTGCGGTCGCCTACTGGCGCGCGCAACGTTCTTCATGCATCGCGATCGCGGCGTCGATCTGCCGCAGATACGCGCGTTCTTCCTGCAAAGCCTGGCGCGCCTCGTGGGGCGTCGTCGGGATGAAACGGATCGCCGCGTTCAGGCGCACCTGCGCGAGCTTCCACAGATCGGCCTGGATCACCGCGCCGATCTTCGGATAGCCGCCGGTGGTTTGCGCGTCGCTCATCAGCACGATCGGCTGACCGTTCGGCGGCACCTGGACCGTGCCCGGCAGCACCGCGTGCGACAGCAGATCGGTCTTGTGCGTGCGTTCGAGCTGAGTGCCGGCGAGCCGGTAGCCCATGCGGTTGCTGTTCGGCGTGACGAGCCACTCGTCGGACCAGAACGACTGTTGCGCGGCGTCGGTGAAGCTGTCGTATTCGGGGCCGCGCAGCACGCGGATCGGCACGGCCCACGGCACGCCCGACGGATGCCGGCCGCGCCGCAACGGCTCGTGGACCAGCACGAACTTGCACCATGCGGGCGCCTTGACGCCGAACTCGGGCGCCTCGGGCGAGAAGCTCGCGCGAGCGCGTGGCGGCGTCGCGCCGACCGGCAGACGGTCGCCGTCGACGAGCGCCCGCCCGCCGAGTCCGCCGAAATGGCCAGCGAGATCGGTGCTGCGCGAGCCGAGCATCGGCAGCACGTCGATGCCGCCCGCGATGCACACGTAGCCGCGCATGCCGCGCTTCGCCGCGTTCAGCACGAGTTCCTGGCCGGCCTGCACGGGCAGGCTCCACCAGGAGTAGACCGGCTTGCCGTCGAGCGTTGCACCGAATTCGGTGCCGGTGATCGCGACGCGCGTCGCGCGCAGAAAGCGCAGCACGGTCGGGCCGAAGGTGATTTCGAGGCCGGCCGCGTCGGGCCGGTTGCCGACCAGCCGGTTGCCGACTTCGAGCGCGAGCCGGTCGAGCGCCCCGCCCATCGCGACGCCGAGATGGCGGTGGCCGTGGCGGCCGAGGTCCTGAATCGTGGTCAGAAGACCCGCGCGGATCACGTCGATCATGCGTGCATCCCCGCGATCGTGAAGCGCACCCGGTCGCCCGGTTGCAGCAGCGTGGGCGGACGGCGCGCCGGGTCGAACAGCGGCACCTCGGTGCGGCCGATCAGCTGCCAGCCGCCCGGCGACACGGCCGGATAAATGCCGGTCTGCTCGCCGCCGATGCCGACCGAGCCGACCGGCACCTCGAACCGCGGCGACGCGCGGCGCGGCGTGTGCAGCGCGGCGTCGAGCCCGCCCATATACGCGAAGCCCGGCTGGAAGCCGATGAAGAAGACCACATAACAGCCGCCCGCATGACGCTCGACGACCTCGCGCGCGGTCAGCCCCGTGTGTTCCGCGACCGCTTGCAGGTCGGGGCCGAACTTGCCGCCGTACTGCACCGGAATCTCGACGTCGCGGCCGGGCGCGTCGGTTGCGCTCGCCGCGCTCCAGGCCGCGAGCAGTTGTTCGGCGAGCGCGCCGGCATCGGCTTCGAGCGGGTCGAACACGAGCGTCAGATTGTTCATGCCGGGCACGACTTCGAGCACGTGGGCCCAGTCGCGCGCGGCAATCGCCGTGGCCCACACGCGCTGCTGGCATTCCAGCGTGGCGGGCGGCGGCGCTTCGCAGACGAGCGCGGCATCGCCGAGAGGAAAAATTCGTGGTTGGCTCATGGCTTGACGGTCTGGGTCGAGTCGAAAGAGGCGGCGGACAGCGCGGCGGCAGTCACGACGATTCCCGCGATTACCGTAATTATTGCGACGAAGCGTGAGGCATACATTAGCGGCAATGCGTGAGACATATATTATCAATAAATTATCAACGTTTTACTAATAACAATTTTCTCCAGGCTCGCTGGAAACGTCCGCTCGTCGTACACTTTCGACACTTTCCACCCCATTTCCGAGAGCCTCGCATGGCGCGTCATCCCACCAAGATCGTTTCGTCGGAGCATCTCGTCTCCGAGACCAGCGCGGAACTGTCCGAGCTCGAATACGCGCTGATCATGGCGGGCAACGCGTTCAACCGCTGGATGGTGCGTTGCATGTCGGCGGCCGGCGACAAGGACATGACCGCGATCGAGGTATCGCTGCTGCATCATGTAAGCCATCGCGAACGCCGCAAGAAACTGGCGGACATCTGCTTCGTGCTGAACATCGAGGACACGCACGTCGCCACTTACGCGCTCAAGAAGCTCGTAGCTAGAGGGTATGTAAAAAGCGAAAAGACCGGCAAGGAAGTGTTCTTCTCGGCGACCGAGGCGGGACGTGAACTGTGTCTGAAGTATCGCGAGGTGCGCGAGAACTGCCTGATTTCGACGCTCAAGGAAAGCGGCCTGACCAACCAGCAGATCGGCGAGGCCGCGCACCTGATGCGCAATGCGTCGGGGTTGTACGACACGGCGGCGCGCGCGGCGGCTTCGCTATAAGAACCGAATCAAGGAAGGATAACGGCGGCATACCGCGCGAGCGTGCGCGCTTGCGCTTTACCTTCTCAAACCGGCAAGCCCGGATGAAACCCCGCCTCGGTCACGATCAGATCGAGCGGAATATCGTGGGCTTCGCGCTCCAGTGCCTGCGTGCGGCACGCTTCATAGGCGATACCCACGGTGATCGGCTTCTGCGCCGCCGGCCAGCCGGCCAGCGTGCGGTCGTAATAGCCGCCGCCATAGCCGAGCCGGAAGCCGTCGTCGTCGAAACCGACGCATGGCACGAACAGCAGCTCGGGCAATACGATGCGCTCCGAAGTGGGCTCCGTGATCCGGTGATGGCCGATTCGCATCGGCATGTCGGGCGTCCATGCGTGAAATTCGAGCGGCGCGCCACGTTCTGTAACGATCGGCAAACTGGCCTCATGCCGCGCGCTGGCCGCGAGCCAGATCGCGATTGCGCCGCGCGCGTCGAACTCGCCCGCGAGCGGCCAGTAGAACCCCACGCCATGCACCGCGAAGTGCTTCAGCGCGTCGAGCACGCGGCGCCCGAGCGCGGCATTGTTGGCCGGCTCGGAAGCCGCTTGCAGACGGGCTTCCAGTAGCATCCGGCGCAGCGCCTTTTTCGCTGACGGGACAGGGTTGCATGCTATGCTTGGGTCCAATTTGCGCTCCAGAAACAACGATGTCAAAAAGCCTCTTTCGAGTATATCGCGCGGTTGGCATGGCGCTCGCCGCGGCGGCGCTCGTCGCGTGCAGCACGGCTTCCGCCGTCAGACCGATTCCGATCACCCAGCTCACGAACGACGACCAGATCTTCGTGCAGCTTCGCGAAGCCGCCCGCACCAACGATGCCGGACGCGCGGCCCAGCTCGCGAGCATGATCCCGAATTACCCGGCGCCGTCGTATGTGGAGTACTTCCAGATCAAGCCGCAGCTGTTCGACTCGAGCGGCCATGCGCGCGTCGATGCGCCCGACGCGCCAGTGCTCGCGTTCCTGCAGAAGTACGACGGCCAGGCAATTGCCGACCGTCTGCGCAACGACTACCTGAACGTGCTCGGCACACGCCACGACTGGCGCAACTTCGACCAGCAGTACGCGAAGTTCGTGCTCGACGACGACACCCAGGTGAAGTGCTACGCGCTCGAATCGCGCGCCTCGCGCGGCGAAAACGTCGCCGATGCGGCGCGCGCGCTGCTCGTCGATCCGAAATGGTACGGCGACGGCTGCGTCGATCTCATCACGGTGCTCGGCGCGAACCGCCAGTTCAGCAGCAACGACGTCTGGCAGCAGATTCGCCTCGCCTACGAGCAGAACTACACGAGCACCGGCAGCAAGCTCGTCGACGCGCTCGCCGACCAGGCGCCCGATCCGGTGCAGTTCAGCCAGGCGGTCAATACGCCGCCGCTGTTGCTTGCGCGCGGCGTCGGCGCCGATCCGCAGGCGCATCAGCTGGCGCTGCTCGCGATCACGCGCATGGCGCGCAACGATCCGGCGATGGCGGCGGCCACGTTCGCGTCGGTCGCGCCGTCGCTGAATTCGCCCGAGCGCGCGATCGGCTGGGGCACGATCGGCTATCAGGGCGCGCTCAAGCAGATGCCCGGCGCGGTCGACTGGTTCCGGCTCTCGGCCAACGCGCCGCTGTCGAATCCCGCGTATGAATGGCGCACGCGCAGCGCGCTGCTCGCCGGCGACTGGAACATGGTGCGCTGGTCGATCGAACAGATGCCCGAGTCGCTGCGCAAGCAGCCGTCGTGGGTGTACTGGCATGCGCGCGCGCTGAAGCAGGCCGGCGACACGGCCACGGCCAGCCAGGAATTCCAGTCGATCTCGTCGAACTTCAACTTCTACGGCCAGCTCGCGCTCGAAGAACTCGGCCAGAAGATCACCGTGCCGCCGAAGACCACGGTCACCGACGCCGAAGTGCAGCAGGCCGGCAACACGCCGGGCTTCGACCTCGCGCAGCGCTTCTATGCGCTGAATCTGCGGCTCGAAGGCAATCGCGAATGGAACTGGCCGCTGCGCAACATGACCGACCGGCAACTGCTCGCCGCCGCCGAGTACGCGCGCCGCATCCAGCTGTACGACCGCACCGTCAACACCGCGGACCGCACGAAGAGCGAGCACGATTTCTCGCTGCGCTATCTGTCGCCGTTCCGCGATATCGTCGAACAGGACGCGCAGTCGAGCGGGCTCGACATCGAATGGGCGTACGGGCTGATCCGCCAGGAGTCGCGCTTCATCATCAATGCGCGTTCGGAAGTCGGCGCGGGCGGTCTGATGCAGTTGATGCCGGCTACCGCGCAACTGGTCGCGAAGAAGATCGGTCTCGGCCCGGTGTCGCGCGAGCAGATGAACGACATCAACACCAACATCCTGCTCGGCACGAACTACCTGGCGATGATCTACAATCAATTCGACGGGTCCGCCGTGCTGGCTACCGCCGGCTACAACGCAGGTCCGGGCCGTCCGCGCAACTGGCGGCAGTCGCTGCAGCGCCCGGTCGAAGGCGCGATCTTCGCCGAGGCGATTCCGTTCCAGGAAACCCGCGACTACGTCAAGAATGTGCTGTCCAACACGGTCTACTACGCGGCATTGTTCGAAGGCCGTCCGCAATCGCTGAAGGCGCGCCTGGGTTACATCGCACCGTAAGCGCCACGCCGCCGCGACCTCGCTCCGGGGTTGCGGCGCGCCTCGCCAGCCGTTGCCGCGGCTTCCAGCTGGGAGTCGAAAATGCGACATCAAGCCATTGCGATCATCGGCGGCTCCGGGTTTATCGGCAGCCAGCTCGTCAACGCGCTCGTCGAGATGGGCAAGGACGTGCGCATCGCCACACGGCGGCGCTACAACGCGCGCCATCTCACCATGCTGCCGATCGACGTGATCGAAACCGACGTGTTCGATCCGGTCCAGCTTGCGCGTTTCGTCGAGGGCGCCGACTGCGCGATCAACCTCATCGGCGTGCTGCACGGCAAACGCGGCAAACCCTATGGTGCCGAGTTCGCGCACGCGCATGTCGATCTGCCGACGCGCATCGTCGCCGCCTGCGAAGGCAAGGGCGTGCATCGGCTGATTCATCTGAGCGCGCTCGGCGCCAATCCGAACGGCCCGAGCATGTACTCGCGCTCGAAGGGCGACGGCGAGAAGGCCGTGCATGCGGCGAACGTCGCGTGGACGATTTTTCGGCCATCGGTCGTGTTCGGTCCCGGCGACCAGTTCCTCAACAAGTTCGCGTTCCTGCAACGCGTGTTCCCGGTGATTCCGCTCGCGATGCCCGATGCGCAATTCCAGCCGGTCTATGTCGGCGACGTGGCGAAGGCGATCGTCAACGTGCTCGATCTCGACGCCGCCGGCGGCCGCACCTACGAACTCGGCGGCCCGACCGTCTATACGCTCGAAGACCTCGTCGCGTATTGCGGCGACGTGATCGGCAAGCATGCGCGCATCATCCGGCTGCCCGAAACGCTTGCGCGTTTGCAGGCGCTGAGCTTCGAAATGGCGCCCGGCGAACCGGCGATTTCGCGCGACAATCTCGATTCGATGAAGGTCGACAACGTGCTGAGCGGACCGCTCGCGCCCGAACTCGGGCTCGAACCGACCAGCATCGAGGCGATCGTGCCGACGTATCTGAGCGGCTCGGCCACGCGCTCGCGTCTCGATGACTTCCGCGCGAACGCCGGACGCTGAAGCCTTGCCTATTTCCTTTCTCACTCTTCTTTCCTGCCAGGCATGAAACTTCTCATTGGCGACAAAAACTACTCGTCATGGTCGATGCGTCCATGGCTGCTGCTGAAGCATTTCGGCATTCCGTTCGATGAGGCCTTGATCCTGCTGAACGAGCCGGACACGAACGCGAAGGTGCTCGCTCAGGCGCCGCGCGGACCCGGCAAGGTGCCCTGCCTGATCGACGACGCGGGGCAGGCCGTGTGGGATTCGCTCGCGATCGCCGAAACGCTCGCCGAGCGTTTCCCGCAGCATGCGCTGTGGCCGCGCGACGCGGCGGCGCGCGCACACGCGCGCAGCGTCAGCGCCGAGATGCATTCGGGCTTCGGCGAACTGCGCTCGAACATGTGGATGAACATTCGCGCGTCGTTCCCGGGCAAGAACGCGAAGCCCGGCGTGCTCGCCGATATCGCGCGTATCGAGGCGCTCTGGGGCGATTGCCTGCAACGCTATGGCGGCCCGTTCCTGTTCGGCGAGTTCGGCATTGCCGATGCGATGTACGCGCCGGTCGCGATGCGCTTCAACACATGGCAGCCGGCGTTGTCGGCTGCGGCCGCGGCCTATGTCGAGCGAGTCACCGCGCTGCCCGCGGTCGCTGCGTGGATCGAGGCCGCGCACGGCGAAACGCACGCGATTCCCTATCAAGACGAATGCCCATGAATATCTATGCAGTAGGCGGTGCGATCCGCGACGAACTGCTCGGCGTGCCGGTGCAGGATCGCGATTACGTGGTGGTGGGCGCGACGCCCGAGCAGATGGTGGCGCAGGGTTATCGTCCGGTCGGCAAGGACTTCCCGGTGTTCCTGCATCCGCAGACGCACGAGGAGTACGCGCTCGCGCGCACCGAGCGCAAGACGGCGGCCGGCTATCATGGCTTCCAGTTTTTCTACGCACCCGACGTCACGCTCGAAGAGGACCTCGCGCGGCGCGATCTGACGATCAACGCGATGGCGCGCGAGGTGCGTCCGGACGGCGAGCTGAGCGGGCCGGTCGTCGATCCGTTCAATGGCCAGGCCGATCTTCAGGCGCGGCTTTTTCGCCACGTCAGCGCCGCGTTCCTCGAAGACCCGGTGCGGATTCTGCGCATCGCGCGGTTCGCGGCGCGTTTCGTCGATTTCACCGTCGCGCCCGAAACGAGGGCGCTGATGCGCGCGATGGTCGCGGAAGGCGAGGCCGACGCGCTGGTGGCCGAGCGTGTGTGGCAGGAGGTGTCGCGCGGGCTGATGGAGAAGAAGCCGTCGCGGATGTTTGCGGTGCTGCGCGAGTGCGGCGCGCTCGCGCGGATTTTGCCCGAGATCGACGCGCTGTTCGGCGTGCCGCAACGCGCCGACTATCACCCCGAGGTCGATACGGGCGTCCACGTGATGATGGTGCTCGACCATGCCGCGCAGCAGGGTTATGCGCTGCCGGTGCGCTTTGCGGCGCTCACGCACGATCTCGGCAAGGCGACCACGCCCGAGGACGTGCTGCCGCGCCACATCGGCCATGAGGGCCGCAGCGTCGATCTGCTCAAGCCGCTGTGCGAGCGGCTGCGCGTGCCGAACGAGTGCCGCGACCTCGCGCTGCTGGTGGCGCGCGAGCACGGCAATATTCATCGCGTGATGGAAATGGGCGCGGCCGCGCTCGTGCGGCTTTTCGAGCGCAGCGACGCGATCCGAAAGCCGGCGCGCTTCGCCGAGGCGTTGCAGGCGTGCGAGTCCGACGCGCGCGGGCGGCTTGGCTTCGAGACGCGCGATTATCCGCAGGCGGAGCGGCTCAGGGTGGCGCTCGTCGCCGCGCGCGGCGTCGATGCGGGAGCGGTCGCGAAGCGTTTCGCCGATGCGCCGGCCGGTATCAAGGACGCCGTGCATCAGGAGCGCATTCGGGCGGTGGAAGCGGCGATTGCTTAGGGGGTGTTGGCGGGCCGTAGCGGTGCGGGTGGATTGGCCGCCGTCGCTGAGGTGAGTGCCCACTGTCAAATCCGCAGGCCGTGCGGCTTGTGCGTGCTGCCGTGCAATGGAAGCGGTGTCGGCTACAGGCTCTCGCGGGCGATGCGGCTGTACACGCGGTTTGGGCCGCTGTCGCCGCCGTCAGTCCCGGTCATCGCCATCAGGGCGGTGGCGAGCGCCGCGAAACCGCCAACGCCTACAACGCCCGCGCCAGCAGCGACAACAGCATCGACAGTACCAGCGTCGACATGAACGGAAACGGATACTCCCGGCCGAACAGCCGCAAGGTCACGTCGCCGGGCATCCGGCCGATGCCGAGCTTCCTGAGCCACGGCCAGCAGGACGACAGCACCGCGACGGCAATGAAGGTGGTCAGAAGCCAGCGGATCATCGCGAGTCCTCGAGCCCGGGCCGGGCGGAAATCACAGCGTATGCGAGCGATCGCCGCTCGAAAAAGCGCGCAGCGTATCATCGAGTCCGCGCGAAAAGGCGATCACCTTGAACAGCTCGCCCATCTCCGCCTCGGACAATAGCTTCTGCACCGCATTCGCGGCAGGCAGAAAGCGTGCGGTATCGGCAGGGTCGATTTCGCCGAGCGCCTCGGTGATACCCGCGTTCATCAGGAAGCGCGCCTGCGATGTGAAGCCGAGCAGGTCCGCGCCGGTCTCGACGCCCGCCTCGGCGATGCCCGTGAATTCGACGTGCGCGGTGATGTCCTGCAAACCCGGGTACAGGAACGGATCGCCGTGCGCGCGGTGCCGGTAGTGGCACATCAGCGTGCCCTGCGCGCGCTGGCCATGGTAGTACTCGTGACGCGGAAAGCCGTAGTCGATCAGCAGGATCGCGCCGCGCGCGAGCATCGCGCAGATCGTGCGCGTGAATGCGCTGGCGGCTTCATGCGTTTCGGTCAGATAGTCTTCGCCGAGGGTGTCGCGGGTGGCATCGATTTCCGCCAGCCGCGCAAGGTCCTCGGCGGCCGCGACCGGCCGGTCGTCGAACGCGAACGCGCCGTCGCGCCACGCCACGCCGCGCTCGTGCCATACGCCGCCGCGATGCGCGAAGAGCCGCACCGGCATTGCGTCGAGCACCTCGTTGCCGATCACGACGCCCTCGAAGCGCTCGGGCAGCGCATCGAGCCAGCGCACTTTCGCGAGCAGCGCGGGCGCGGCCGCCGCGATCGTTTCGCGCTGACGCTCGCGCAACTCGCCCGACAGATCGACGATCGAGTAGCGGTCGAATTCGGCGCCCGCCGCACCCAGCGCGTCGAGCGCATTGAGCAATCCGGCCGCGAGCTTGCCGGTGCCGGCGCCGAACTCCATTACCTCGCGCGTGCCACTCGTCCGCAACGCCTCGGCCACCGGACACGCGAGCGTCGCGGCGAACAGCGGCGAGAGTTCCGGCGCGGTCACGAAGTCGCTGCCGTCGTCGCCGCGCAGCCCGAATTTGCGCGCGCCACCGCTGTAATAGCCGAGCCCCGGCGCGTACAGCGCGCGCTCCATATAGCGGTCGAACGGCAGCCAGCCGCCGGCCGCGTCGAGCTCCGCGCGAATCTGCGCGATGAGCGCTTCGGACTGCGCGAGCGCGCTCGGGCCGGGAGCAGGTAAACTATCGGGTTGGTGAGCTTTCGGATTCATCCCCGCATTGTAAATGACCGTCTCTTCGCACACCGCTGCCCGCGCGGCCGAAGCGCCGCCGGACGGGCCGCCCGCCCGGCGGCCTGACGCGTCCCGCGTCGTGCTGATTACGGGCGCGGCGCGCCGTATTGGGCGCGCGCTCGCGCTCGGCTTTGCCGCGCGCGGCTGGGACGTCGCCGTTCACTACGGCGCGGCGCGCGAGGAAGCCGACGAAGTGGTCGCGCGGATCGCCGCAATGGGCCGCCGCGCGGTCGCGCTGCATGCCGAACTCGGCGACGAGGCGCAGGTCGAGCAGCTTTTGCCGGCCTGCACCGCGGCGCTCGGGCGGCCCACGTGCATCGTCAACAACGCGTCGCGTTTCGAGGAAGACACGGCGCGCGACGTCGGCTACGAGCTGCTGCTCAAGCTGACCGCGATGAACCTCGGCGCGCCGCTCGTGCTCGCGCGCATGCTGTTCGAGGCGACACCCGAGGCCGCCTTGCGCGACGAAAGCCAGCGCGCGGTGGTCATCAACGTGCTGGACCAGAAGCTGTACAACATGAATCCGGATTACCTGTCGTACACGCTGTCGAAGGCGGCCTTGCAGACCGCGACGGTCGCGCTGGCCCAGGCGCTCGCGCCGAAGGTCCGCGTGGTCGGGCTCGCGCCCGGCCTCACGCTGCAATCGGCCGATCAGACGCCGGACGGCTTCGAAGCCGCTCACCGAACGACGCCTCTGGGCCGTGCGTCGCGGCCCGAGGATATCGTCGCCGCCGCGCTGTATCTCGCGGATGCAGCCGGCGTCACCGGAACGACGCTGGTGGTCGACGGCGGGCAGCATCTCGTGCCGCTGCCGCGCGACGTGATGTTTTTGACGGGCGCCTGACATGCGCGCGGCCTGCCTTGCCGAGGCGGCCGGTGCGCGTGGTGATGCGCCCCTTTGCGTGCCACGCACGCTTTTTTGACTGGAACGAACATGTTTGACGCTCTTTCGCATCCCCGGCTTGCCGATTGCCGCCGGCTCTTTCTGCGCAATTACGAGGTGCACATCAATATCGGCGTGCACGACTTCGAAAAGCGCGGCGAGCAGCGCGTCGTCATCAACGTCGAACTGTTCGTGCCGCTGTCGCTGTCCACACCGGTGCACGACAAGCTCAACGAAGTCGTCGACTACGACTTCATGCGCTCGACCATCGCGCAGCGCGTCGCGCAAGGCCATATCCATCTGCAGGAAACGCTGTGCGACGACGTCGTAACGACGATGCTCGAACATCCGCACGTGCGCGCCGCGCGCGTGTCGACCGAGAAGCCGGACGTCTATCCGGACTGCGATGCGGTCGGCGTCGAAGTCTTTCGCATCAAGGAGATTTGAGCGATGAACGCTCCGCAAACGCTCAACGAAGGCCGGCACGACGCTCACGCCGAAGCCGTGGCACAGGCGGCGCAAAGCGCGGTCGACGCCGTCGACGCCACCGAAACCGCTACGGCCACGAAAACCGCCCGCGCCCCGAAGTCGCCGCTCACGCGCCGCGAGCAGAAAGAGGCGTACGAGAACAACAAGCTGTTCAAGCGCCTCGCGCGCCAGGTGGGCCAGGCGATCGGCGACTACAACATGATCGAGGACGGCGACAAGGTGATGGTCTGCCTGTCGGGCGGCAAGGACAGCTACGCGATGCTCGACATCCTGATGCGGTTGCGCGAGCGCGCGCCGATCAATTTCGACATCGTCGCGGTGAATCTCGACCAGAAGCAGCCGGGCTTCCCCGAGCACGTGCTGCCCGAATACCTGACGCAGCTCGACATCCCGTTTCATATCGAGAACCAGGACACCTACAGCATCGTCAAGCGGCTCGTACCCGAAGGCAAGACCACCTGCTCGCTGTGCTCGCGGCTGCGGCGCGGCATCCTGTACCGCGTCGCGGGCGAACTCGGCGCGACCAAGATCGCGCTCGGCCACCATCGCGACGACATCCTGCAGACGCTGCTCCTGAACCTGTTCTACGGCGGCAAGCTGAAGGGCATGCCGCCGAAGCTGCAATCGGACGACGGCAGGAACATCGTGATCCGGCCGCTCGCCTACGTGAAGGAAACCGATCTGGAAAAATACGCGGAGCTGCGCGAATTTCCGATCATTCCGTGCAATCTGTGCGGCAGCCAGCCGAACCTGAAGCGCGCCGAAATGAAGGCGCTGGTCCGCGACTGGGAGAAGCGCTTCCCGGGCCGTATCGAGAACATGTTCAACGCGCTCTCGAATGTGGTGCCGTCGCATCTGATGGACCATCGGCTGTTCCCGTTCGCGGGGCTGCGCGCGAGCGGCGAAGCCGATCCGAACGGCGACATCGCCTTCGACGAAGAGCCGTGCTCGACCGGCAGCGACGAGGGCGCACCGCTCACCGGCGCGAAGACCATCTCGCTGGTCCAGTTCGACGACCTCTGAGAGCCGCCCGCGAAAAGCGCCCGATTTTGCGGATATGCCGGCGCTTTTCCGCTGGCCTTCTGTTCCCGCCAAGGCCGCACCCGCGGCCTTTTTTGCGGGTGCAGCATGCTAGAATCGTCGGCTCCAAACTCGTCTGATTGCCGACGCCATGAACATCGTGATTTTGGCGGCGGGTACCGGCAAGCGCATGCGTTCCGCGCTTCCCAAGGTGCTCCATCCCCTGGCTGGCCAGCCGCTCCTCGCTCATGTCATCGACACCGCTCGCGCGCTGAAGCCCGCGCGTCTGATCGTCGTGATCGGCCACGGCGCCGAGGCCGTGCGTGAAGCGGTCGCGGCGCCCGACATTCAATTCGCGGTGCAGGAGCAGCAGCTCGGCACCGGCCACGCGGTGCAGCAGGCGTTGCCGCTGCTCGATCCCTCGCTACCCACCCTCGTGCTGTACGGCGACGTGCCGCTCACGCGCGCGCAAACGCTGCAGGCGCTCACCGAACGCGCGGGCCGCGACGGCTACGGCGTGCTCACCGTCACGCTCGACGACCCGAGCGGCTACGGCCGCATCGTGCGCGACCCGAGCGGCAAGGTGCAGCGCATCGTCGAGCAGAAGGACGCGAGCCCCGAGCAGTTGAAGATCGCCGAGATCAACACCGGCATCATCGTCGCGCCGACCGCGCGGCTCGCCGGCTGGCTCGCGGCGCTGAAAAACGACAACGCGCAAGGCGAGTTCTATCTGACCGACGCGGTCGAAATGGCGATCGAAGCCGGCCTCGAAGTCGTCACCACGCAGCCCGACGACGAGTGGGAAACGCTCGGCGTGAACAGCAAGCAGCAGCTCGCCGAACTCGAACGGATTCATCAGCGCAACGTGGCCGACGCGCTGCTCGTCGCGGGCGTGACGCTCGCCGACCCGGCGCGCCTCGACGTGCGCGGCACGCTCGAATGCGGCCGCGACGTGTCGATCGACGTGAACTGCGTATTCGAAGGCCGCGTGACGCTGGCCGACAACGTGACGATCGGCCCGAACTGCGTGATCCGCAACGCGAACATCGGCGCGGGCACGCGCGTCGACGCGTTCACGCATATCGAAGGCGCAGAAGTCGGCGCGAAGGCCGTGCTCGGCCCGTACGCGCGCTTGCGTCCCGGCGCGGCGCTGCAGGACGAGTCTCACGTGGGGAACTTCGTCGAGATCAAGAACGCGGTGCTCGGCCATGGCTCGAAAGCGAACCATCTCACCTATATCGGCGACGCGGATATCGGCGCGCGCGTGAACATCGGCGCGGGCACGATTACCTGCAACTACGACGGCGCGAACAAATTCCGCACCGTGATCGAAGACGACGTGTTCGTCGGCTCGGACACGCAACTGGTTGCGCCGGTGCGCGTGCGGCGCGGCGCGACGATCGCGGCGGGCACGACGGTCTGGAAAGACGTCGAGCCCGATGCGCTGGTGCTGAATGACAAGACTCAAACGAGCAAAACGGGCTACGTGCGCCCGGTCAAGAAGAAAAACTGACGGAGACGGCGCGCGAGGCGCGCTTCCCGAATCCGGCTCTGAAAAGGAATAAACCATGTGCGGCATTGTCGGCGCGGTTGCGCAACGTAATATCGTTCCCGTCCTGATCGAAGGACTCCGGCGCCTCGAATATCGCGGCTACGATTCGTGCGGCGTCGCCGTGCTCGGCGCGAACGGACCGAGCCGCGCGCGCAGCGTCGCGCGCGTCGCCGACCTCGACGACCAGGTGCGCGACGGGCAGCTCGAAGGCGTGACGGGCATCGCGCATACGCGCTGGGCCACGCACGGCGCGCCGGTCACCGACAACGCGCACCCGATCTTCTCGCGCGACGCGCTCGCGTTGGTACACAACGGCATCATCGAGAATTACGAAACACTGCGCGAGATGCTGCGTGGCAAGGGTTACACGTTCGTTTCGCAGACCGACACCGAGGTTATCGCGCACCTGATCCACAGCCTGTATCGCGGCGATCTGTTCGCGGCGGTGCGCGAAGCGATCGCGCAACTGCACGGCGCGTATGCGATCGCGGTGCTGCACAAGGACCAGCCGCACACGGTGGTCGGCGCGCGCCAGGGCTCGCCGCTCGTGGTCGGGCTCGGCGACGGCGAGAACTTCCTCGCCTCGGACGCGCTCGCGCTCGCGGGCAGCACCGAACGCTTCATCTTCCTCGAGGAAGGCGACGTGTGCGAACTGTCGCTCGACGGCGTGCGTATCGCCGATCGCAACGGCGAGCGCGCGCAGCGCGAAGTGCGCCAGGTCGCGGCCTATGGCGGCGCGGTCGAACTCGGCCCGTATCGCCACTTCATGCAGAAGGAAATTTTCGAGCAACCGCGCGCGATCACCGACACGATTCCGCAGACCGATGCGTTCGATCCGTGGATCTTCGGCGACAGCGCGAGCAAGGTGTTCGGCGAGATCGACAGCCTGCTGATTCTCGCGTGCGGCACGAGCTACTACTCGGGGCTTACCGCGAAGTACTGGCTCGAATCGATTGCGAAGATTCCGACCCAGGTCGAGATCGCGAGCGAGTATCGCTATCGCGAGTCGGTGCCGAATCCGAAGTCGCTCGTGGTCGTGATCTCGCAGTCGGGCGAAACAGCCGATACGCTCGCGGCGCTCAAGCACGCACAGGCGCTCGGCCACGCGCACACGCTCGCGATCTGCAACGTCGGCACGAGCGCGATGGTGCGGCAGACGGAGTTGTCGTTCCTCACGCATGCGGGCCGCGAGATCGGCGTTGCATCGACGAAGGCGTTCACGACGCAACTGGTCGCGCTGTTCGTGCTCGCGGCCACGCTCGCGAAGCTGCGCGGTCACCTGAGCGACACGCAGGAAGCGGACTATCTGAAGCAGTTGCGCCATCTGCCCGCCGCGCTGAACAGCGTGCTGGCGCTCGAGCCGCAGATCATCGCGTGGTCGGAAGAGTTTTCGCGCAAGGAGCATGCGCTGTTCCTCGGCCGCGGCCTGCACTATCCAATCGCGCTCGAAGGCGCGCTGAAGCTCAAGGAAATTTCGTATATCCATGCCGAGGCGTATCCGGCCGGCGAGCTCAAGCATGGGCCGCTCGCGCTCGTGACCGAAGCGATGCCGGTGGTCACGGTCGCGCCGAACGATGCGCTGCTCGAAAAGCTGAAGTCGAATATTCAGGAAGTGCGCGCGCGTGGCGGCGAGCTTTACGTGTTCGCCGATTCGGATACGAAGATCGTCAACGACGAGGGGCTGCATGTGATCCGGATGCCGGAGCACTACGGGCTGCTGTCGCCGATCCTGCACGTCGTGCCGTTGCAGTTGCTCGCGTATCACACGGCATGTGCGCGGGGGACGGATGTGGATAAGCCGCGGAATCTGGCGAAGTCGGTGACTGTCGAGTGAGCTTTGGGCGGGACGCGATGGTATCCCGCCTCTCGCTTCTCTCCGGCACACAGCTACAACTCGAATTTATTGCTACGATCCCGCCGCGCATTCCCTTCCTGAAGCAGTTTCATTTGCTCGTCAAAGCGCTGCCGGGACATATTGAGTTCGTGCGCGTACTTCATTTCCATCAATCGCACTCTGAATTCAAGAAGATTCTTTTTGTGCGATTTTTCGTCGAGCAGTTTCTTCGCCAGTGCGCAACAGAGAAGCGCAACGGAAAGGATCAGTGTGTACGCGCAAATGAATATCAACAGCGAAACGAGCAACTCGTAACCGAGATAGACGATACCGACGAGTCCACAGCACACGATAAGCAACTGAAGCACGCGGGCAATATTCGATTGCTCGCGGGTTCTGTTGCGTCGGGCCCGGTATAGGGCCCGACGCCGGTTGAAGTCCTGCCTCGTGAACGCGGCAATGAGCTTCTCACGGTCGAATTCGGAGAGATCGGGCGAGTGAGATATCTTGCTTTCCGCGTATTCTCTCGATTCCCGCAGAGTCGGTGGGCGACCCGCGGAGAGGTTGCGTTTCCATATCTCGAGCAAAGCGAGAACGATCGGCGTCAATGCCGTGACGAGTTTTGCGAGAGAGGTCAGGAGGTTCTCTGGGGGCGAGCCGGAACCTCCATCCGGTTTGGGATTGTTGTTGCCATCCGCCGACTTTCCTTGCGGGTAGAGCAAACTGACCAGCGAAACGCCGGCAGGGCCTTGCAGACCATCACGGCCGGGAGGCCCGGGTTCGCCGCGGTCGCCTGTTTCGCCCCGGTCACCCTTTTCACCGCGATCGCCTCTCTCGCCCTTGCTGCCCGAGTCGCCGCGATCGCCTTTCTCTCCGCGTTCGCCACGCTCGCCTTTCGCACCGGTGTCGCCTTTTGCCCCCTGTTCGCCGGGCTTGCCGGCCGCACCTTGAGGGCCCACGGACCCGGCAACGCCGTTGACCCCGTTGACCCCGTTGACCCCGTTGACCCCGTTGACCCCAGTATTCTCCCTCGCACTCCGGCTGCCTCGGCCAGTATCCCCATTCGCGGTTTGCCCGCCTGGAAGCAGCACGTTCGTGACGTACCCGGTGCCTATGGGCGTGTTATCGGGGGCCGTAGCCGCGTGACCGGACTGATCGCGACTCGCGCACGCCGAAAGAGTCATGCAGAATCCTATCGCCGCAACACTCAATAACCGCTTCATCGGATTATCTCGATTGTTTTATTTCGTCGTCGTGGTCAAGCAAATAGCCTTTGCCCGATGAGGTGACGCTGCCGGATTCAACGACTGTCGCGTCTTCAGCATAGCGGAATTCTGAAAGCGAAACCGCGGCATGATTCGCCAAAAGAAAGTGCAATGACCCAGCGTGGCGAAGCGCCCATGCCGTGTCGGCTTAATCCGTTTTTTCCACGACGGCTCGACGCGGCGGCACCCTATCGACTACGCTCGGCCGATACCACGCAGGGCATCATCGACACATGAAGACCTCGGCTTCCGACCCAATGCGAACCGCGACGTTCACCGCCCAACTCAAAACTCGAGCCGTACTGCTCGCGCTCTTCGTCGGCTCGATGTGGGCGGTGTTCTTTCTGTCGGCCGCGTTGCCGTTCCTCCATCTGAACGAGCACGGTGTCGTGCCGCGCACGTTCGGCGGCCTGCAAGGCATCCTGTTTGCGCCGTGGCTGCATGCGAACCTCGCGCACATCGCCGCCAACACGAGCGGGCTGCTCGTTCTCGGCTGGTTGTGCACGTGGCCGGACATCGCCGGCTTCTGGCGCGCGACCCTCGGCGCGATGCTGGGCGCGGGTCTCTGCGCGTGGTTATTGGGCGCGCCTTATTCGGTGCATATCGGCGCGAGCGGCCTAGTGTTTGGCTATGCGGGCTATCTGGTTGCGCGCGGTTACTACACGCGCAATCTCGTCTCGATCGTCGTGGCGCTGGTCGTCGTGAGCAGCTACGGTCTGAGCATGCTGTTCGGCGTGCTGCCGGTCTATCCCGGTGTGTCGTGGCAGAGCCATATCGGCGGCGCGCTCGGTGGCGTGCTTGCGGCGCGCGCGGCGGCCGGGGCGGCTAGAAGCGTGCGCATGCGCTGATTGATGCGCATGCATCGCCGCCTCGGTATGTCGTCGTGGTATGGCCGACGGAATCGAGGCGGGCTGCGTATATCCAACCGCGCGGCGCTTGGCTTCGGAAGCGCGCGCGTTTATCGGCAAGCGTATTCCCGTTTCCTCAAATCGGGTTCGGCGCAGGTGGCAAACAATCCGCCCATTCCCGGACACGGATACGCCGGCGCGAGCTTGCCCTACAACGCGGCGCTCACTCTCTCACCAACGACACCGCCGCCGCCGACACGAACTCGGCGCGCACGCTCTCGCCAACGTGGAGTTCGTCGAGCGGAATATCGCGCGCGACTTGCAGCAGTTGCCGATGTTTCGGTCCACGCAGCGTCACCGTGCGGTTCTTGCCATCGATCCTGACGACAGTCGCGACGATCCGCACCCGATGCGCGGACGACACCACGCCCGCCGATGCCGGCAGTGCGAGCGTCGTTTCGGTGCGCTCGCGCACACCTTGGGTTGCGAGCTTCTCGATGCGAATCAGCATCGCCTGCTGATACGCGACGTTGAGGCGATCACCGACACGCAACCGGCTTACGTCCGCGATGCCCCGGTTGACCTCGACATCGGCGAGTTGGCCGCGCGGATCGCGCAGCAGCACACGATTGCTGGCGGCATCGACGGCGGCGACGTGCACGCGCATATGAACGACGTCCGCTTCACGCAGCGCCGCTTGCACGGTATCGGTGGCGACGGCGGTGTCCTGCGCGAAGCCGGGTTGAGCCAACGCGCTCGCGAACAGAGCCGCGCCACAGAGCGCCGCAACCGGTAGCCTCGCCGTGCGCCGACGGCTCCTGTCATGCTGCCTGTCGTGGCTCATCGCGCTTTCCATGTCGGTCTTCTTGTTTATTTTTCATTGCGCCTGTTCGCTGTTGCGGCCTTGTTTGCCATATGCGGGCAACCTGCTGTCACTGCCGCCGTCGTCGCATGCACAGGCGCAACGCCTCGCGCTAAAGCTCCGGCCGGGCCAGATCGCTCGTGACGATATGCTCTCCGTACACCTGCGCGGCGGCAATCGCTTCGAGCCGCGTCGCATGCGGACCGAGCTCCGGTGCGCCGTCGAACGGAAACAGCACGCGGCCGTCGGTATTGCGCACGACTTTCAGCACGCCGTAGAAGCGCCGATAGCCGGCCATCTTCGCGGTCGCCGAAATGTCGAAATCGTCCTCCGACGTGCCGGGGACGCTGGGAATGAATGCGGTTTTGCTCATGGTTGAAAACATCGGTTATTCGCCGAACCGGCACGCCAGCAAGAGAACGCTGTGCAGCCAGAGCTCGCGCTGACGGGCGTGCGGACCGCACCCATTGTCTCAAATCTCCGCTTGCAGCCGCTGTCGAGCCATAAATGCAACTAACCGCATAAATTGGGGAGACAAGCAGAAGGCGATCACCTCGTCTTCGTTACTCGCACCGCTACCTGGTGGCTTTTATCCCAAGAGAGAGTCGTTCAGGCAACCGACCCGCATCCCGATTCCCCTTGATTTAAAAGACAAAAATTGTAATGACCCAGTGTCGGACAACAGGGCAGGGATATAATACGAGGATTGCCGCTACCTTCCGTCCCCGTTATGAGCCGGTTACTTTGCCTGATCGTGCTTTCGTTAGGCCTGATGCAAACCGCAGCAGCCGACGAAAATAGCGACCGAATATCGGCGTATCTCACGCACAAATTCGGCCTGGCCAAGGACAAGGCTCAAAAGATTTCCGACGCGGTACAGTCCGCCTCCTCCAAATACTCCCTCCCGCCGGCGCTGCTGCTCGCCATCATCTCGATCGAATCCCGTTTCAAGGAAAAAGCCCGCGGTGCCAACGGCGCGACGGGGCTCATGCAGGTCGTGCCGCAGGCGCATCGCGGACTGCTGCGCAACGTCAAGGACCTCACCGAGCCGGGCGCGAACATCGAAGCCGGCTCGGCAATCCTTTACGGCTATATGCGCTCGGCCAACGGCGATCTGAGCGCCGCGCTGAAGAGCTACGGCGGATCGAAGGCATATGCGCAGAAGGTGAGCTTGCGCGTCGAAGACTTCGCCGCAATCGCTCCGCCGCAGAACCTCACGCAGCATGCCGACGGCCAGGCCGTGCCGTGCGAGGCCGATCGTTGCGCCGGGGCGAATCAGTGGGCCGATGCGTTTAGCGTGCCGGCGGTGCAACCCGCGAGTGCGGTGGTGACGGCGTCTTCCGTGTCTTCTTCTTCGGCCGCCACTTCGGCTCCGGCCACACGTTCGGTTTCAGGCTCGGCGCGTACCGCATCGAATTAACCGCATCCGCGCGGTTTTCCCTTCGCTTCCGCCTGCTTTCCGTATCAGAGGCTGCTGCAATCACTGCGAATGCAGACTGTCGCGGCATCCACGCAACCTTCCCCGGTTTCGTCTCTTTGTCACTCACCGCCACGTGGTGACGGGTTCCCGCCGCACGCTTTTACGCACACCCGGCGGCGCGCTCTACAATGCATTTCCATTCGCGCCCATGCGGCGCTCCTTGTACTCGATCATGCAGATCCCGTTTTCCAGAACCACCGCCGCGGCCCTGTTCGGGCTGCTGGCGCTCGCGGCATGCAGCAGCACACCGCAACCGCAATTCCAGCAGGAATTGTTCGAAACCGGTGCGAGCCCGTACGCCCGCAACTTCAATTCGAGCACGACCGACGCCTGCGAAGCCGCGCGCCGCGCCTTGCTGAGCCAAGGCTATCTGACGACGATGGCGCGTCCCGATACCGTCGACGGCACGAAGAATTTCCAGCCGACGAGCGATACCCACGTAGTCGTCGAATTTCATGTGGTGTGTACGCCGGGAGAAGAGGCGGCCAGCACGAGCATCGTCTACGTGAACGCGGTGCAGAACGGCTTCGCGCTGAAGAAAAGCGATACCTCGGCGAGCGTCGGGCTGAGCGTGCTTGGCTCGCTGTCGCTGCCGATCCGCTCGAACAGCGACGCGATGGTCAAGATATCGAGCGAGACGATTCCGTCGGGCAAGTTCTACGACCGTTTCTTCGGCCTCGTCGATCACTACCTGCAAACCGTCGTGCGCACACAGCCGGTGACGAGCAGCACAATCGAAACGCGCGTGCTGCCGGCCCCCGAACCGATGCCGACGCCGGTACTTGCACCGGAGCCTGCATCGGCGCCGGTTCCGGTGACGACGCCCACCGCGGTTCCTGAGCCGGTTCACGCGTCAATCGCCGCTGCGGCGCCAGTGGCGGTCCCCGCGCTGGTTCCTACGCTGGCTCCTACTTTGCCCGATGCGATCGGCCAGGCGGCCGGCATCCAGCCGGCGAGCGGAGCGAGCCCCGCACCATAAACGTCGAGGCGGCCAACATCGCGGTGCAGCCTGCGGATTCAGGCCGATCAAGCGCTGCCCAGCCTGTCATCCGCGCGCGCACCGGGGCTTATCCTATGTTTTTTACTTCATACGTATACATATGTAGTAGTAGTTAACAAGGGCTTACCCGTTCTGTGGATAACGCCAAAATTCCTCGCTTCATCAAGGTGATGCAAAACCTATAACCCTGCGGAACACGGCTGTAGAAAAACTACATAAGCGGGATAAGTTCGGCAGCACGTTGACCGGCACCCGTCTTTATCAAGATTTCGCACACACGCTGTTCGACGGGATATCCCGACGTTGTTCATAGCTTGTTGTGGATAACCCGTCGCCTCGAGCGCCTTTCGCCGTGTGCGACAGCCCGCAGTTCGCGCGACGCGAAGCGCTCGCCACCGCACAGACCCTCGCGCGCCGGACGCGCACATTTGAACCGCGGCATGAAGATTGCGCGCTTTCTTTTTGCAAGCGCAACTGTTGCTATTTAGTCAAAAACATTTGGGCACCGAGCCATCCCGGCATAAAGTTAAAGTGATTTCTGAGGTTCTTGGTGCAATGCGGGGGGATGTATGAAACGCAGATCAGCACGACAACTCGTCCGTCTTCTCTCGGACCTTCGGCATGCGGCTCATTGCAGTACCTTGAGGGCGGCAGCGACCAATCGGGCGATGGCGCTGGCCGCCGCCGAAACCGACGAACATGCCGCCGACGACGGCGACAGCATCGAGTCCACGCGCGACGCCCATCAGGACAAACCGGTCCGGAGCGGATCATGAGATCCGCAAGCGAGCAGTCGCTGCGGTTTCTGGTCGAGAAGTGGCTTGCGCCGCTGCCTTCGGCGCTGGTTCACGTCACGGAATTCAGCCGCACGCGCTTGGGCGGCCGGCGTTATGTGCGGGTGGAGACGTCGTCGGAAGAGGGCGCGCGCGGCCTGTTCTTCTTTCGTCACGACGACGGCTGCTGGTGCGTGTTTCCGCCCACCGCCGATACGCCGAAGCTGTATGCGCATCCGCGGGCCGCATGAAGGGTTTCAATCGGACAGGCACCGCTGGGTTTGCCGCTTACGACGCTTGCGGCACGCGTTCGCGGTTGCGCCGCCAGCCCGGCAGCACCTGACACACGATTAATCCCGCCAGCATCAGCGCGCAGCCGGACAGCGCGCGCGCCGTCAGCGTTTCTCCGAGCACGAGCCAGCCGGCGAGGGCCGCGAACACGCCTTCCATGCTGAAGATCACCGCTGCGTGCGACGGCGCCGCATGCTTTTGGGCGACCACCTGGATCGTATAGGCGATGCCGACCGACATCGCTCCGCCATACGCGATCGTCGGCGCCGCGCGTGTGAGCACCGCGACGCTGACCGGCTCGACCGCGAGGCCGATTGCGAGGCACACGAGCCCGCAGGTCACGAACTGCACGAGCGCGAGCATCAGCGTGTCGTGGCGCGCCGCGAAGCGGCCGACGAGCATCATCTGCGCGGAAATCACCAGCGCGCCCGCGAGCTGATACCAGTCGCCGTATAGCATCGAGAAATGTTCGTCGACGCTCAGAAAATACATGCCGACGGCCGCGAGCAGCGCGCCGAGCCACGTGCCGAGGCCGGTTTTATGGCGAAACAGCACGCCGAGCAACGGCACGATCACGACATACAGCGAACTGATGAAGCCGGCGTTGGCGATCTTCGTGTATTGCAGCCCGATCTGCTGCAATGAAATCGATACGGCCAGCACGACACCGAGCAGTCCACCGGCGCCGAGCAGTTCGCGAGCACTGTCCGGCTCGCGCCTCGTCAGTTCGGCGAGCGCCGGGCGGCGTACGCAGACGATCATCGTCAGCACGACGAGCGCGCCGAGCAGAAAGCGCAGGCCGGTGAACAGAAACGGGCCGATCGCGTCGAGGCTCAGCCGCTGCGCGACAAACGCGGAGCCCCAGATCATTGCGGCGATCAGCATCAGCACGTTGGCGCGCAGGTGTTGGCGGGTATCGGAATTCAAGTTTTTTGGGTTTCTGGAGTGGGTCGTGCCGGCAAGCGCGCTATTCATTTGCGGTGGTGCGCGCGGGCAGGCTGTCGAGGCGCGGCCCGTGGTGCCGGCTACAGCTTGCCGGGATGACGTATCCGGCGTCGGACCGGCCGGAGATTGTTCACATGATACGCGGGCGTCTCGCGGCCGGACAGGCAAGCGGCGCGACTTGCGCGACGATCGCGTAACCGTCGGCCGAGCGCTGCCCTGTTTGAATCGGCGAGCTTTGCGGCGAACGGCCTGGTGTTGTCCCTGGTGCGTTATTCAGGATGGGTGAAAGCATCACGAAAGCTCGTTGTCTCCCAGAAAATACATATTGAGTTTTGGGCATGACAAACCGCCTACGCTTGGGTAATACTCTTTCGCGGGGAGTAAAAGGCGCCGTGAAGCCCTGTCTGCTCTACCGTGCAGGTGTCTTCTTTCACATTCGACTCAGTCGTCCGGTTTGGGGAACAACATATGAAAAAAGTTATCGTCTCGCTCGCAGCTGCTTCGATCGCGCTGGTTTCGGTTCAGGCATTCGCACAGGCATCCGACGCAGCCGCTGCGCCGGCTGCTGCCGCTCCTGCACCGAAGAAGCATCACATCAAGAAGCTGAAGACCCACGGCAAGCGCGCTCCGGTTGCTGCCGCAGCGTCGGCAGCCGGCACGAACGACAAGGGCGCGACGAACTAAGTTGACGCCCGTTCGTCGGGCACGCGTGCCGTACCGTTGCACCGGGCCGTTAGCGGGCCGTCGCAGTCGGGCGCGGCAAGGCGTTGCCAGCAAAAAGGCCAGAGCTTGTGCTCTGGCCTTTTTGCATGCGCGACGGGTTCGCGGTCCGGCCCGGCATTCGCGCGAACCGTGCGCCGCGAGCGTGTCGACGCGCGCGGTTCGGCGTCAGCCCGCGAGGCCGCGTCGGATGATTTGGTCCAGCAGGCCGTTCATGCCGTCCGGATGCGCGGCGGCGCGCGTTTTCAGTTCTTCCGCGAGTTCGCTGTTCAGCTTGCACGCGAATGGAACGAGGCCCTGTGCCTGATCGAGCTTGCGTTGCTCGCGCCGGTCGATCTTCGGCTCGGCCGCGAGACCTGTGCCGCCCCGGCCGACGCCCGCTTGCTTCATTGCGTTGTTCAGTTTCAGTGCCTTGTTCTTTTCAAGGTCGGTTTTTTTCATCGCCATCTGGAAGGCCTCTGCGAAATAGGTAATCCAGCATTGTACGCAGCGCGCCCTTAGCCGGAGTGATCCGACGTTCCCGTCGCAACACTGTCGATCAATGCGCGCATTTTCTGCCAATGCGTGCCTTCCCAGAACACGCGCTCGCACACGTCGCAGGTGACGAAGCGGCTATGCCGCTGCAGCACACCGCGCGGCGCGCGCGGGCCGACCTCTTCTCGTGCAATGCGCCGCAGCGGCGCATTGCACATCAGGCACAAACGAAACGGCTGCACGCTGCGCGCGAGATCGAGCCGCTCGAATACTTCGCGAAACTGCTCGCGCGGCCGCAGCGCGCGCACGTAGCAGCCATGCGTGATGTTGCGGCGTTTCAGCAGCTCGCGGTCGCGCGTCAGCACGATGCGCTGCTGCGCGGCGGCGAGCGCTTCGATGTCGGCGTCGGGATAGTGGTTGTCGTAGAGCGTATCGAAACCGGCAAGGCGCAGAAGCGGTGCAAGGCCGCCGAGGTGCGCGTCGGCGATGAAGCGCGTCACGCGCAGCGGCCGTTCGCGCACGCGCAGCAACGGTTGAATGTCGAGCGCTTCGAACTTCGGATAGACGGCGACGCGGTCGCTTTCCGCGAGCAGGTGATTGAAACCGACCGATTCGCCATTCACGAGAATCAGCTCGACCTCGGTATGCGGCACGCCGAGCACTTCGATCATGTGCTTGGCCGTCGCGCCGCGCGCGCAGACGCAGGCGAACTCGCGCCGGCGCAGCGGCCGGGCGAGAAAGTCGTTCAGCTCCTCGTAGAAGCGGAATGTCGCGATGACCATGCGAGCAGTATCGCACCGCTCGCGTGGTTCGCTGTGCTGCCCGCCGTATTGCTTGTTGTCCTGCGCGTGTCGCATGAGTGTGCTCTACTTCGGGTTCTTTAGAAGACGGAGCAATAGATGGACATCGGTTTTATCGGCCTCGGCGAGATGGGTGCCGCGATGGCTGAAAACATTCTGAAAGCGGGCCACCAGGTGCGCGTGTGGAACCGCTCGCCGGAAAAGGCGCAGGCGCTGGCTGGGCAGGGCGCGCAAATCGTCGCGACGCCGGCTGAAGCGTTTGCAGGCGACGCCGTGTTCTCGATGCTCGCCGACGATGCCGCGCTGCGCGAGGTCATCACCGCGTCGCTGCTCGAACATGCACCGCGCGGGCTGATCCACGCGAACATGGCCACGATCTCGGTTGCGCTCGCCGAGGAACTGGCGACCGCGCATGCGTCGCGCGGCATTCACTACGTGGCCGCGCCGGTGCTCGGGCGGTCCGACGTCGCGGCCGCGGGCAAGCTGACGATCGTCGCGGGCGGGCCGGCGGAATCGATCGACCGGCTCCAGCCGATTTTCGATGTGCTCGGCCAGAAGACCTGGAGCATCGGCTCACTGCCGCAGCAGGCGAACGTGATGAAGCTCGCCGCGAATTTCATGCTCGGCGCGGCGATCGAGACGCTCGGCGAAGCGGCCGCGCTCGTGACCGGCCACGGCCTCGCGATGCAGGACTTCCTCGACGTGATCACGAGCGGCCTGTTCCAGGGGTCGGTGTACTCGGGTTACGGCAAGCTGATCGCCGAGCAGCGCTTCGAGCCGGCGCTATTCAAGGCGCGGCTCGGTCTGAAGGACCTGCGCCTCGCGCTCGCCGCCGCCGATGCGGTGACGACGCCGATGCCGGTCGCCAGCGTGGTGCGCGACAGCCTGATTGAAGCCATTGCGCATGGCGACGGCGAGAAGGACTTCGCGGTACTGGGCCAGGTCGCGACGCGCCGCGCCGGCCGCTGAGGCCGTTAGCGCGCTGACGCTCCCTTGCGGTTTGCCGGAGTCGAGCAGGGTCGCGTCGGGTAGCGGGCATAATAGCCCGCCCGCTTCTTCTGCTTCCATTCCGATGACTCTACATACCTGGTGCTTGTACGTTGCCACCGTTTTCGTGATTTCCTCGATTCCCGGTCCGAACACGCTGCTCGTGATGACGCACGGCGCCCAGCACGGTTTGCGCCGCGCCAGCGCGACCATGGCCGGTTGCCTGTCGGCGCTGGTGCTGATGCTGGCAGTATCGGCGGCGGGGCTCGGTGTGTTTCTCTCCGCGTGGCCGGCGATGTTCGACGCGCTGCGCATGATCGGCGCGGCCTACCTTGTCTATCTCGGCATCAAGGCGTGGCGCGCGTCGGCAGACGCCGCCGCGCCGAACGTCGACGAACTCTCGGCGCGTCCGGTGCGTTCGCGTTTCTCACTGTTTCGCAACGGTTTTCTCGTCTCGAGCAGCAATCCGAAGGCGATCATGTTCGCGGCCGCGCTGCTGCCGCAATTCATCGATCCCGCGTTGCCGAAGCTGCCGCAGTTCGGCGTGCTCGTCGCGACTTTCGCGGCGATCGATGTGAGCTGGTATTTCGTGTATGCGGGCTTCGGCACGCGCATCGGCGCGAAGCTGAAGAGCCGCAGCGTCGCGCGTATGTTCAACCGGCTGACGGGCGGCGTGTTCGTCGGTTTCGGCGCGATGATGGCGCTGGTGCGCCACTAGGCGTCTGTTCTGTCAACAGGCGAGGGGAGCTATACAGGCGATAGCGAACGTAATTGTTGCGTTTATGCGACATTGAGGGTCAACCCTAATTTTCATGTTGCGACGCACCAGGTGGTTTGCTATAGTACGTCTTGTCTCCTCCATGTCTCCTCTGATATGGATTCAGCCCGCCAACCTAGGCGGGCTTTTTTTTGCCCTGAATTTGCCGCGCGACGCCGAAGCGGCGGCGCAATCCCGCAGGCGACGCGAATAAAAAAAGCCGGCGGTCCCTCGTACAGGACCGCCGGCTTTGTCGTTTCTGGCGCCCGGCCGTACGCCTCGCCGCACCGGAACCGAATTCAGAATTTATACGACACGGCCAGGAAGGAAATGATCGGATCGGCGCTCAGATCGGCCTTCGACACCCCGAGCTCCGTGCCGTCCGCCGCCTTGATGATGACCGACGACGTCGTCTTCAGCGGAATATAGGTCACCGACGCGACGAGCCCCCAGTGATCGGTGATGTTGTACGCGAGCCCCGCGTTGAACACCGGCGCCCACGACGACGACGCCTTCGCCGAGACCTGCGTCTGCCCCGGCTTGCCCGCGCCGGCCGCGAGTACCGCGCCGAGGTTGTTCTGCGTCGATTGCACGAAGCCGTTGCTGAGCTGGACATCCGAGAACCAGTTGTACGACACGCCGATGCCGACGAACGGCCGCAGCTTCGCG
This sequence comes from Paraburkholderia sp. Ac-20342, assembly GCF_017104985.1. Lineage (NCBI taxonomy): Bacteria > Pseudomonadati > Pseudomonadota > Betaproteobacteria > Burkholderiales > Burkholderiaceae > Paraburkholderia > Paraburkholderia sp. Ac-20342. The sequence goes on from NZ_JAAGPQ010000051.1 coordinate 32,412, forward strand.
GTCGGCTCGTTGAAGTAGTACTGGAACAGCAGCGCCGGGCTCCACTGGCGCACGCTCTTCACGATCGGATTGGCCTGCGGATCGCCGAGATCCTGCTGGCCGAGCGCGCCGGCCGGTCCCGGCGGCTTGATCGTGCCGTGGCCGTAGATCTTGAACGTCGGCGGCACGCCCGCCACCGTCGTCACGGCAATGTGGTCGGTCAGGTAATGGCTGAACACGAGGCCGACCGTGTTGGCGCTGTTGGTCGACAGGCCCGTGCCCGCCGACGTGAACGTGTTCGGCAGACGCAGCGGCGTGTTGATCGGTGTCGGCGCGACGTTGGTCGTGAGCGGCGTGCTCGAATCCTGCGGCATCACATGGAACCAGCCGAGCACGGCGACGTTGTCGCCCGCATGCTGGGCGTATGCACTGGCCGACAGCAGCGTCGCCAGTATCGCGAGACAGAATTTTTTCATCGTGTTTCTCCTCTGGCGCCCGCGCGGCTCACGTGCGCGGCGGGCGGCTGCGGGTGGCGAAGGGCATGGGCCCGGCCGCTGCGCGGGATGTTCGTGGGGCTCCGGCCGCCGCGTCGCGCGATGCTCGCGGGGCCGGAGGCCGGCATGCGGCGCCCTCGGTCATGACGGCGCTGCATGCGGCGCTCGTCACTGGACGAACGCGCCGATCGTGAAGTACGGTGAGGCGGCGTTGGTCATGTCGAGGTAGCCGAACACGCCGCCCGTGAAGATCATCTTTCCGGTCGGCTTGGTGCCCGTCGACGCGCCCACCTGGGTGGTCGTCACGACGCCCGGCACGGTCTGCGTGAAGTCCAGATTCAGCGCGGTCGCGAGCGAGGCTTGCGACGCGTTGAACGGATCGAGCAGGGTGGCCTCGCTGCCTTCGAGCGCGGTGGTGCGGTAGTCGAACTGGCTATCCACGCCGATGTACTCGCCGTTCTGCGCGTTCACCGTGGTCGCGGTTTGCGGCGACAGGATCGAGATGCCCGATTCGTCGTCGGCGTACGGACCGGCCGCGCCGTTGACCGTCTGGGTCGGCGACGGATTGGCCGCACCGGTGCGCACGAGGATCGGCACCAGCTGACCGCGCAGCTTGCCGACGATCATGTAGCCGCGTCCCTCGGCGGTCGTCGCGAGCGTCGGCTTTGCCTGGCCGAGGAAGTGATCGGTTTCGAATGCGCCGCTGCCGTCGGCCGCGGTCGGGAAGTTACCGCCGGGCTGCTGGCACGTGCCCGCGTTGATGCCGGTGTTGTCGCACTCGCTCCATGTGCCGTCGGCGTTGATCGTGATCTTCGAATCGACCGCGACCGGCGCGAAGTTTTGCGACGGCACCTGGTGATAGCCGACCTGGTTGTACGTGCCCGCGACGGCCGAAAGATTCGTCTCGATCGACGAGAAGCCGATGAACGGGTAGTACGGGAACGTGGTGTCGGGCACCGCGCCGACGCCGAGCACGCCCGCGAACGAGATTTCCGCGCCGGGGATCGTGCCGCCTGCTACGCCTTCGCCGACGAAAATCCGCGCCGGACGGTTGGCGTCGAGGCTCGCGCCGTTCAGGCGGAACGCGCACTGGTTGAGCTTGCTGGTCGGCAGGAGCGTTTCCTGGGTCAGCGTGCCGCTCGCGGTCTGTCCCGCGCGCGTCGGGACCACAGTGCCGGTGGCGGCGGGGATCGACGACTGGATGTAGCTGATCTGCCACGTCATCTTCGTCGTATCGAGCTGCAGCTTGACGAGTTCGCCGTCGCCGCCGCCGCCCGTGAAGACCGTGCCGTAGTCGAGCGAGGAAGGACACAGCCGGGCTTCGGTCACCGGTCCGTCGCCGCTTCCGCCGCCGCCACCGCCGCACGCGCCCAGCATCGGTGCGCAAAGAGCAAGCACCGAAACGATTCTCCAATTCATACTGCCTCCCTGATGTTCTCGTTGTATGCGGCCGGCTCCCATTCCGGCCACGTTCTGCTGATATGTCCCGGCCGTGCCGTGAGCCGCCGCCGGGTGATTGCGCTGCGCCGCCGCCTGCGTTCTGACCTTTGCGCGTGAGTGCTGCGGCTATTTGCTGATCTGCGCGCCGATGCCGAAGTACGGTGCGCTCGGGGTGTCCGCGTTGGCCGAGGTCGGCGTGATGCCGCCGTTTTCCGCGCCCTGCACCACGATCGCGTACAAGCCGCCCGAGGCGATCGCGAGGCCGGTCTTGCCGTTGCTGTCCTGAACGTCGACGAGGCCGGGGCTCGATGCGCCGTAGCTCAGCCCGATCGAGCTTTCCGCGGCGGACGTCGAGGGGTTGAGGAAGGTCGCGGCCGCGCCTTGCACGAGCGTCGCCGTGTACTTGAAGTTCGAGTCGGCGCCGACGTAGCCGCCGTCGAAACCGCCCGAGGCGAGCGGGGTCGCCGCGGCGAGCATCGCGATGCCCGATTCGTCGTCGACCTTGGCGGTCAGCAGGTTGCTGGTATCGACGTAGCCGGTGCGAACCACGAGCGGAACCGTCGCGCCGTTGAGCTGGCCGAGGATCATGTGCGCGGTACCGAAGTTGCCGGTGCGGAACGGATTGCTGGTCCCGCCGGTGCTCGGCACGATCTGCGGCGGGTTCGTGCTGTCGAAGTAGCCGTTGCTGTTGAGCGTCAGCGCGTTGCCGGTGGACAGGCAGCCCGCCGAACTCGACGACGTGCAGTTGCCGCTCGCATCGAACGTTTCAAGCGAGTTCGTCGCGACGGTTTCGTAGTTGGCCGTCGGCGAAAGGTGATAGAGCAGGCCGTTGTAGGTGCCGGGCAGTTTCGTGATGTCGGTGGTCGTGCTTGCGAAGCCGAGGAACGGATAGAAGTCGAAGTGCCGCTTGTTGACCGTGCCAAGGGTCAGGACGCCCGGAATGATCGTGACGCCCGCGTATTCGACCGTAGCCCCGGGAATGCCGCCGCCCGCGACGCCCTTGCCGATCAGGATCATCGGCGGATTCGGGTTGTTGACGAAGTCCGGCGTCGTGTAGGTCGTGCCGTCCGACGCGGTGCCGCTGCCCGCGCCGAGAATGAATGCGCAGCGCGTCTGCTCGGCGGTCGGCAGCATGCCGGTGGGCGGGTGAATTACCGCGCCGGTGATCTGCGTGCCCTTGCGCGTGATCGAAACGCTCGCGCTCGTGAGCGGGATCGGCGACTCGAGCCATTTGAGCGTGTAGGTCATCGCCGTTGCGTCGATGTTCAGCTGCACGATTTCGCCGCTGCCGGCGCCACCGAGGTAGGTGCTCTTGACGATGTCGCCGGTATCGGGACACAGCGTGGCCGTGCTCGCCGCAGGCGTCGGCGCCCCCTGGGGGCCGCAGCTCGCCCCCGAGCATTGCGGCGGGTTGACGGGGCCCGGACTGTCGGCGTTGCCGCCGCCGCAGGCAATCAGGAATGGCGCTGTGGCAATGGCCATTGCCAGGCCACGGGTCATGGCGTGCGACATGCTGCTGTCTCCCTTCATGTAATTGTGCGGAGTCATTTTGCTGTGCGTTTAATCGCTGTCAATTGAATGAGCCGTCTAAAAAGGCTGATTCAAACAGCACGAATTTCAGCGCACGCGCACTGCATGGACACTTGTGGTCCTTTTAAACGGAAAAGGATTTTTCGCGCCGGACGCGGCAGCGTTGCTTCGTCGCACTCCCTTGTTGGGCAAGCGTTGCGGCAAAAAGGCTCTATGATCCTGGCACGAGCGTTCGCAAAAAAATCCGGAGTTTCCCCAGGCGGAAAACTATGCATGAACAATGCAATTGAACGCATGAATTACCGGAGCCGGACGGAACTCCGGTTTAACGATCGGATGCGCTATTCCGGTTTTTATATTTCAAGTAATACGGGCTACTACCAATTAGCTTTTCGCGCGAATTCGGATTGACGGGCTTTTAAAACAGAAAAGCCGGTCTGTCTGGACCGGCTTTCGAAGCGGTTGCGGGCGCGCCTCTGATCGTGGCGCGGCGCCCGTGGGGCGAGCCGCTTAGCGTTTCAAGCCGGTGTCTTCAGCCGCGCCGATCGCGAGGTTCATGCACTGGATCGCCGCGCCCGATGCGCCCTTGCCGAGGTTGTCCAGACGCGCGACGGTCACGAAGCGCTCTTCGTTGCCGAACACGAACAGGTCGACGCGATTGGTGTCGTTGTTCGCCTGCACGTCGAAGAAGCCGCTGTCGAGATTCGCATCGGCATCGAACGGCGCGACGTGTACGAACGTCTCGCCCGCGTAGTACTCGGCGAACAGTGCCAGCACGTCCTGCGGCGTGGCCTTCTTCGCAAGCTGACCCGGCGAGAAGTACGTGGTGACCGCGAGACCCTTGTAGAAGCCGCCGACGATCGGCGTGAAGATCGGTGCGGTTTTCAGGCCGGTGTGCGCGGCCATTTCCGGCAGATGCTTGTGCGTGAGACCGAGCGCATACGGACGCGGGCTCTTGAGCCTGTCATTGCCGCCTGCTTCGTAGTCGGCAATCATCTTCTTGCCGCCGCCGCTGTAGCCGGTGATCGAATACGAATGCGCGGCGAACTCGGGCGACACGACGCCGCCTTCGACGAGCGGACGCATCGCGAGCACGAAAGCCGAGGCGTGGCAGCCCGGCACGGCGATGCGTTTGGCGGTGCGCAGACGTTCGCGCTGCGAGCGGGCCAGCTCGGGCAGGCCGTAGGCCCAGTCCGGTGAGGTGCGGAACGCGGTGCTCGCGTCGATCAGCACGGTGTGGTCGTTTTCGACGAGCGAAGCGGATTCGCGCGAGGCGACATCGGGCAGGCAGAGGAACGTGACGTCCGATGCGTTGATGAGACGACGGCGCTCGTCGAGGTCCTTGCGCTTCGCTTCTTCGATACGCAGGATTTCAACGTCGGCGCGCTGCGACAGGTATTCAAAAATCTTCAGGCCGGTCGTGCCTTCCTGTCCGTCGACAAAAACTTTCGTGCTCATCTCGATCTCACTCGCTGGAAACGGGGCGCGTCGTCGCGCCGGAACGTTATATTTTAAGACCTCGGCGCCATGGACGTGCAAAACAGCGCGAAAAAACGACGATGCGCGCCGAACGTGACACGAGCGTGACCTGTTGAGCGCTGTTGCGGGGCGGTTCGCGGCAGATGCGCCGCAGCGGCGCAACGAACGACGCCCGCGCCTAGCGCCCGTAAGTGACGACGAGCCGCGCGCTGCCGATCGTCGCCGTGCCGATCTCATGATCGAACATCAGCGCGGGGCGTCCTTGCGCGAGCCGCAGATCGGCCGAGTTCAGCGCATACACGGTGATGACGTAGCGATGTGATTTGCCGGGCGGCGGACATGGGCCGCCATAACCGTCGGTATCGAAGTCGTTGCGCGCTTCGACCGCGCCGAGCTTCCTCAGGAAACCGGAAGAACTCGCATTTTCGGGCAAACCGTCGACGCTGGCGGGAATGCCCGCCACGGCCCAGTGCCACCAGCCGCGCCCCGGCGCATCTTCGTCGAACATCGAGACCGCGAAGCTGCGCGTGCCGGCCGGTGCGTTGCGCCACGTCAGTTGCGGCGAGCGGTTGCCGCCTTTGCAGTCGCTCTGATCGAAAACCTGGGCGGCCTGCACGGTGCCGCCCGCACGGAGACTCGCGCTCGTCAGCGTAAACGTTCCGTCGGCCTGCGCGTGCGAGCCATGCGCCACGCACAGCATGAGCCCGAGCATCGCGCGGATGAAGCGCGATCGACGCCACCACGGTGAAGCCAGCGAAACAGCCAGGCAACGCACGCGCATGTGCGGGTTCTCCTGTCAGGGCGCGAGGCGCGGGTCCTCGCGATGGTTGTTGTCCTTAATCGTGCCCCAAGGTCGAATCAAGTCTACTAACATTAGCTTTGCGATGCATGATTGTTCGCAACTTGCGGAATTCGCCGAGGGAAATCAGATATAGTGGGACACATTATTGCCGCGTGACTCTTGCTGCGTTTTACCCGTTGGAGTCGTCAGCATAGAAAAAGCGTTTGAAGTCATGGAGACCGGTTTATCCGTACAAAGAGGGGCGATGCAAGGTTCATTCAGGGTCGTGGTTGCGGATGACCATCCGGTCATTCTGTTTGGTGCGGAGCATGCGTTGCACAAGTTTCCCGGTCTGCGGGTCGTGGGGCGTGCGCGGCAGTCAACGGATCTTGTCAGGATTTTGCAAACCACCGCCTGCGACGTGCTCGTCACCGACCTCGCGATGCCCGGCGGTCAATACGGCGACGGCCTGCAACTGATCGGCTATCTACGCCGCAACTTTCCGGTACTCCCAATCGTCGTGCTCACCATGCTTGAGAATGTCGCGCTGCTCAGGCGGCTCGGCGAGCTGGGCGTAACGGCGGTCGTCAACAAGTCGGACGATCTCAGCCATATCGGGCGCGCAGTACAGCACGTCCTCGGCAAGCTCGGGTATATGAGTCCGTCCGTCAAAGCGGCGCTCGATGCATTGCGAATCAATTCGCGCGGCAGGCATGCTGAAGTGATGCTGTCCGCACGCGAGCTGGAAGTCGTGCGTCTGTTCGTGTCAGGCATGACGATCAAGGAAATCTCCGAACTCCTGAACCGCAGCATCAAAACGATCAGCACGCAGAAAAATACGGCGATGCGCAAGCTCGGTATCGAGCGGGATTCGGAACTGTTCCAGTATGCGCAGAGCAATGGCTTGCTGAATCTGTCGTCGCATTCGAGCGACGACGTCGCCGACGAATCCTGATTTCGCGCACGATTCGAGTGAGCGAAAAAAAAGCCGCCTGTCGAGAGACAGGCGGCTTTTTTATTTATTACGCATTAATCGCGTATTCACCGCATGATGCGAACGCGCTTATTGCGGCGTGGACGTGGCGCCGCCGTGCGCTGCCGACCATTCGGCCGGTGCGTGCAGGAATTTTTCCACTTCGTCGATCGTCTTCGTGTCGAAGTAGCTGTTTGCCTTCGCGACGCGCAACACGTCCCACCACGTGGCGAGCGCGTGCAGATCGACGTCGATGTCTTTCAGCACCGACACGCTTTCCTTGAAGATGTTGTAGTGGAACAGCACGAAGCAGTGGTTCACCGTGGCGCCGGCGGTGCGCAGCGCATTGATGAAGTTGATCTTGCTGCGGCTGTCCGTGGTCAGGTCTTCGACGAGCAGCACGCGCTGGCCTTCGGTCAGCAGACCCTCGATCTGCGCATTGCGGCCGAAGCCCTTCGGCTTCTTGCGCACGTATTGCATCGGCACCATCAGGCGATCGGAGAGCCATGCCGCGAACGGGATGCCCGCGGTCTCGCCGCCGGCGACCGCGTCGATCTGCTCATAGCCGACATCGCGCAAGATCGTCGATTCGGCCATTTCCATCAGGCCGCGGCGCACGCGCGGATACGAGATCAGCTTGCGGCAGTCGATATAAACCGGGCTCGCCCAGCCGGACGTGAAGATATACGGTTTCTCCGCGTTGAAATGCACTGCTTGCACTTCGAGCAGCATCTTGGCGGTGGTGTCGGAGATCGTCTGGCGATCGAAGCCTGTCGTCATGGGCGGGTCCTTCGGAGTGAGCGGGGGAGAAGCGGGCGCATGGCCCGGTGGCGCAGCAAGCGGGGCAGGCCGCGCCATGTCGGGCGGAATACGTATCCGGCGAGTGGCGTACGGGATTGCGGCGTACGTACAGGCCGTTTTTTGCTGCGCGCGTGGGCGGCTATTTTACCCGAAATGGGTCTTCCCGAGGGGGAAGTCGTGCGCGGCGCCGGGCGCTCGTGTGCCTGATCGTGCGTCCGGCGGTGCGCCTGCTTGCGCGCCCGATGGCCGCGCGAGGCGCGCTTCGCCGAGGTCTTCGGACGGCCCTCGCAGAGGTGGGACCGATGGTGCAAGCGACGCGCGGCGGGCCACCTCGTCTGCCCGGTTGTCTTGTGACCGGCCCTGGCCGCCTTTACACTCACGCGACTTTCTCCTGGGCGCTGCCTCGCGCGAGCCGCCTTTCGACCTACGGAATGCTTTCAATGAACGCCGCTCCTCCCGCCTCCGTCACCGATACCGGCTCCCCCGCGAAACAGGGCTATGCGGGCCGCGCGCTGCTCGCGTCGGTGCTCGGTTATGCGATGGACGGCTTCGATCTGCTGATCCTCGGCTTCATGCTGCCGGTGATCGCCGTCGACCTGCACCTGAGCTCGGCACAGGCGGGTGCGCTCGTCACGTGGACGCTGATCGGCGCGGTCGCGGGCGGCGTGATCTTCGGCGTGTTGAGCGACTACTTCGGGCGCGTGCGCATGCTCACGTGGACGATCCTGATCTTCGCCGTCTTCACCGGTCTGTGCGCGCTCGCGCAAGGCTACACGGATCTGCTGATCTACCGGACCATCGCCGGGATTGGTCTGGGCGGGGAGTTCGGCATCGGCATGACGCTCGTGGCCGAAGCGTGGCCGGCCTCGCTTCGGGCGCGGGTGTCGTCGTATGTCGGGCTCGGCTGGCAGCTCGGCGTGCTCGCGGCCGCCTTGCTGACGCCGCTGCTGCTGCCGGTGATCGGCTGGCGCGGCATGTTCGCGCTCGGGCTGCTGCCCGCGGCCGTGTCGTTCTTCGTGCGCCGTCGCGTCGAGGAGCCGGCGCTGTTCAACGAGCGCGTCGCGCGCGGCATGCGCAAGCTGCCGCTGAAACTGCTGATCGCCGATGGCCGCACGACGCGCGCGAGCATCGGCGTGACGATTCTCTGCTCGGTGCAGAACTTCGGCTATTACGGCCTGATGATCTGGCTGCCGAGTTATCTGTCGAAGACGTTCGGCTATTCGCTGACCCAATCCGGCTTGTGGACCGCCGCGACGATCCTCGGCATGGCGTCCGGCATCTGGCTGTTCGGCATCGCCGCGGACCGTTTCGGCCGCAAGCCGACGTTCCTGTTCTATCAGGCGGGCGCAGTGGTGATGGTGTTCGTCTATGCGCAGCTGACCACGCCGGTCGCGCTCCTGATCGGCGGCGCGGCCATGGGCGTGTTCGTGAACGGCATGATCGGCGGCTACGGCGCGCTGATTTCCGAGCTTTATCCGACCGAGGCGCGGGCGACGGCGCAGAACGTGCTGTTCAACGCGGGCCGGGCGGTCGGCGGCTTCGGGCCGGTCGCGGTGGGCGCGCTGGCAGCGCGCTATTCGTTCGGCGCGGCGCTGGCGCTGCTGGCGTCGATTTATCTGCTCGACATCTTCGCGACGCTGTTTCTGATTCCCGAGCGGCGCGGCGCCGAACTCGAATGAGCGGCGTATGCGCATCGGATCGATCGCGCATGCGCGCCGACACCGGGCCGACATGACACTGACATCGCGCCGACATAACGCGACACCCCGCGACGCCCCGCCAGCCCTGCGCACCCATGTGGCGGCGCAGCATTATGAACCGCTGTTTCGCTCGTGGTTAGTCCTGTTAACCACTCAGTGCATCGACGCACCCGGGGTGTACACTAACCGACCCGCGAAGCACTCCGCATTGTCGTCCCGTCCTTCGTCGAGGTAAGCCATTGCGCCAACCGGCGCATGCGAAAACCGCCTCGGTCGACTATCCGTCCGACAGATGCAAGCGACGCCGACGTTGTGCTGCGACGGGCCCAATTACTTACGTCTCGCAGGCCTAGAAATGGACGAACAACTCAAGCAAAGCGCTCTCGCCTATCACCAGAATCCGAAACCTGGCAAGATTTCGGTGACGCCCACCAAGCCGCTGTCGAACCAGCTCGACCTGTCGCTTGCGTATTCGCCGGGCGTCGCGGCAGCCTGTATGGCGATTTACGACGAACCGCTCGACGCCCAGAAGTACACCTCGCGCGGCAACCTCGTCGGCGTGATCACGAACGGCACGGCGGTGCTCGGCCTCGGCAACATCGGTCCGCTCGCCGCGAAGCCGGTGATGGAAGGCAAGGGCTGCCTCTTCAAGAAATTCGCCGGCATCGACGTGTTCGACATCGAATTGAACGAGTCCGATCCGGACAAGCTCGTCGAAGCGATCGCGATGCTGGAGCCGACGCTCGGCGGCATCAACCTCGAGGACATCAAGGCGCCCGAGTGCTTCTACATCGAGAAGAAGCTGCGCGAGCGCATGAAGATTCCGGTCTTCCACGACGACCAGCACGGCACCGCGATCATCGCGTCGGCGGCGATTCTCAACGGCCTGAAGGTGGTCGGCAAGAAGCTCGACGAAGTGAAGCTCGTCTGTTCGGGCGCGGGCGCGGCGGCGATTGCGTGTCTGGACCTGCTCGTCAACCTCGGTCTGTCGAAGAAGAACATTCTCGTCACCGACTCGAAGGGCGTGATCTACGAAGGCCGCGGCAACCTCGATCCGTCGAAGGAGCGTTACGCGGCCAACACCGATGCGCGTTCGCTTTCCGACGCGATCCGCGGCGCCGACGTGTTCCTCGGCTGCTCCAGCGCCGGCGTGCTGAAGCCGGAGATGGTCGCCGAAATGGGTTCGCAGCCGCTGATTCTCGCGCTCGCGAACCCCGAGCCGGAAATCCGTCCGGAAGAAGCGCGCAAGGTGCGCCCGGACTGCATCATCGCGACCGGCCGTTCGGATTACCCGAACCAGGTCAATAACGTGCTGTGCTTCCCGTTCATCTTCCGCGGCGCGCTCGACGTCGGCGCAACCACGATCACGGAAGAAATGAAGCTCGCCTGCGTGCGCGCGATCGCCGAACTGGCCGAGGAAACCGATCAGGGCGATGAAGTCGCGAAGGCCTACGAAGGCCACTCGCTCGAATTCGGCCCGGAATACCTGATTCCGAAGCCGTTCGATCCGCGCCTCATCATCAAGATCGCGCCGGCCGTCGCGCAGGCGGCGATGGACTCGGGCGTCGCGACCCGTCCGATTCAGGACATGGACGCGTATCGCGAACAGCTCGGCACGACCGTCTATCGCACCGGCATGGTGATGCGTCCGGTGTTCGCGGCGGCGAAGTCGGAGCCGGCGCGCATCGTGTTCGCAGAAGGTGAAGACGAGCGCGTGCTGCGTGCCGCGCAATTCGTGCTGCTCGAAAAGATCGCGAAGCCGATCCTGGTCGGCCGTCCGTCCGTGATCGAGATGCGTCTGAAGAAAATGGGCTCGAAGCTCAAGTGCGGCGAGGACGTCGAGATCGTCGATCCGGAAGACGATCCGCGCTATCAAAAGAGCTGGCAGGCGTATCACGAACTCGGCGCGCGCGAAGGCGTGACGCCCGACGTCGCGAAGGCCGCGATGCGCAAGTTCAACACGCTGATCGGCGCGATTCTCGTGCGCCTCGGCGAAGCCGACGGCATGATCTGCGGCATGATCGGCCAGTACCACACGCACCTGGACTTCATCGACCAGGTGCTCGGCAAGGCCGACGACGTGCAGAACTTCGCCGCGATGAACCTGCTGATGCTGCCGGGCCGCAACCTGTTCATCTGCGACACGTACGTGAACGAAGTGCCGACCGCCGAGCAACTCGCCGACATGACGATGCTCGCCGCGCGTGAAATCGAGAAGTTCGGCATCACGCCGAAGGTCGCGTTGCTGTCGAACTCGAACTTCGGCAGCGCGCCGTCGTCGTCGTCGAAGCGCATGGCCGAGGCTCGCAAGCTGATCGCGCAACGCGCGCCGTCGCTCGAAATCGACGGTGAAATGCACGGCGACGCGGCGCTGTCGGAGACGATCCGCAAGGCGGCATTCCCCGCCACGACGCTCGCCGGCGAAGCGAACCTGCTGATCATGCCGAACGTCGAGGCGGCGAACATCGCTTACAACCTGCTGAAGGTCGTGGGCGGCGAAGGCGTGACGGTCGGTCCGATCCTGCTCGGCGCGAAGAAGCCGGTGCATATCCTGACGCCGGCCGCGACCGTGCGCCGGATCATCAACATGACGGCGGTGGCTTCGGCCAATGCGCGCAAGCCGGCAAACGCGAAGTAATGCGTAGGTTGCCGGGTTGAAGCGGGCGCGGCTGTAGTGCGCTCGCGGCGGCCTCGGCGCCGGCAAGACGCCACGGGATTCCGGTTCCGTGGCGTTTTTTTGTCGGCGAAAAAAAGCGACGGTCTATGAAGACCGCCGCTTTTTCAATCGGGACCGGCCGTGCCTTTATCAACCCGGCGGCTCCGATCCAGTCTTAAAGCTCCTGCATGCTGATCAGGCCGCGTGCTGTGTTTTCCCCGCATCCGGCGAGCGCCAACGCGCGAGCAGTTCGTTCCACCTGATGCGCACGCCCTTGAGGTTGTTCTCCTTCACGTGACCATATCCGCGAATGCCGTCGGGCAGATTCGCGAGCTCGACCGCGAGCTCGCGCTTTTGCGCTGCGGTTTGCGCCGTTAGTCCGCCGATCAGCTCGCGCACGAGCGCCTCGTATTCGCCGATCAGCGCGCGCTCGGTGCGGCGCTCCTCGGTCTTGCCGAACACGTCGAGCGCGGTGCCGCGCAGGAACTTGAGTTTCGCGAGCACGTGCATCGCGCGGAACATCCACGGGCCGTACTTTTTCTTCACGAGATGGCCGTGCGCGTCCTTCTTCGACAGCGTCGGCGGCGCGAGATGCAGATGCAGCTTCCAGTCGCCCTCGAACGTCGCATTCAGCTTTTCGATGAACACCGGGTCGCTATACAGACGCGCGACTTCGTATTCGTCCTTGTAGGCCATCAGCTTGTGCAGATTCTTCGCGACCGCTTCCGTGAGCGGCAACTGGCCGTCGATGGAATCGAGCGCTTCTTCGGCCGCCCGCACCTGCGCGACCAGTGCGCGATAGCGCTCCGCATAGGCGCGGTTCTGCCATGCGGCGAGGTAGTCGGCGCGCTTGTCGATCAGCGTGTCGAGTGCCTTCGGCGTGTGCAGCGCGATGATCTTGCCGCTCGCGTTGTCCGCCGCGTCGGCGCGTCCCTGCGTTTGCGCGATCTTGCGGACCTCGGCGAGATCGTGCGCGGCGCGCCGGCCCCATTCGAATGCCGCACGGTTTTTCTCGACCTGCACGTTGTTCAGCTCGATCGCGCGAATCAGCGACTGATACGTGAGCGGCACCCAGCCGCGCTGCCAGGCGTAGCCGAGCACGAACGGGTTCGTGTAGATCGCGTCACCGAGCAGCGCGACCGCGAAGCGATTCGCGTCGACGGTCGCGACGTTGTCGTCGCCGGCCGCGGCGCGCACGTCGGCTTCGGTGCTGCTGCCGGGGAAGCGCCAGTTCGGGTTCTTGATGAGTTCGGCGGTCGGCGTGTGCGCGCTGTTCAGCACGACGCGCGTATGGCCGTCCTGCATCCGCGACATGCAGTCGGCGCTCGCGGTCACGATCGCATCGCAGCCGATCACGAGGCTCGCTTCGCCCATCGCGATACGGGTCGCGTGGATGTCGGCGGGCTGGTTCGCGATCTGCACGTGGCTCATCACGGCGCCGCCTTTCTGCGCGAGGCCGGTCACGTCGAGCACGGTGACGCCCTTGTTCTCCAGATGCGCGGCCATGCCGAGCAGCGCGCCGATCGTGACGACGCCCGTGCCGCCGACGCCCGTCACGAGCACGCCGTACGGACGGTCGATGGCCGGCAGTTCGGGCTCGGGCACCGGCGGCATTGCATCGGCGCCGACGCCCGACGCTGCCTTCGGCTTGCGCAACTGCCCGCCTTCAACGGAGACGAAGCTCGGGCAGAAGCCGTTCACGCACGAGAAGTCCTTGTTGCAGGTCGACTGGTTGATCTGGCGTTTCGTGCCGTACTCGGTGTCGAGCGGTTCGACCGACAGGCAGTTCGACTTTACCGAGCAGTCGCCGCAGCCTTCGCAGACCGCCTCGTTGATGACGACGCGCCGTGCCGGATCGGGATACGCGCCGCGTTTGCGGCGGCGGCGCTTTTCGGTCGCGCAGGTCTGGTCGTAGATCAGGATCGTGGTGCCCGGAATCTCGCGCAACTGCCGCTGCACCTCGTCGAGCTGGTCGCGGTGATGAATGTCGACGCCTGGCGCAAGACCGGTGTTCGCCGCGTACTTCTCGGGCTCGTCGGTGACGATGACGATTTTCTCCGCGCCTTCGGCGGCCAGCTGATGCGTGATCTGCGGCACGGTCAGCACGCCGTCGACCGGCTGGCCGCCCGTCATCGCGACCGCGTCGTTGTAGAGCAGCTTGTAGGTAATGTTCGCCTTCGAGGCGATCGCCGCGCGAATCGCGAGCAGCCCCGAGTGGAAGTAGGTGCCGTCGCCGAGATTGGCGAACACGTGCTTGTCGTTCGTGAACGGCGCCTGGCCGATCCACGCGACGCCTTCGCCGCCCATCTGGCTGAACGTGCTGGTGCTGCGGTCCATCCAGACCGTCATGTAATGACAGCCGATGCCGGCCATCGCGCGCGAGCCTTCCGGCACGTTGGTCGAGGTGTTGTGCGGGCAGCCCGAGCAGAACCACGGCTTGCGCTCGACTTCGACGCGCGGGCGCGCGAGTGCCTTTTCCTTCGCGTCGATTACCGCGATGCGCGCGGCGATGCGGGCGCGCACGTCCGACGGCAGGTCGAACTTGTCGAGCCGCGTGGCGATTGCCTTTGCGATGATCGCGGGCGACAGCTCGTAGTGAGCCGGCAGCAGCCAGTTGCCCATCGGCACCGACCATTCGCCGCCCGCGCCGTCCTTTTCGTCGAACTTGCCGAACACGCGCGGACGCTGCGTGTCGGGCCAGTTGTACAGCTCTTCCTTGATTGCGTATTCGAGGATCTGGCGCTTTTCCTCGACCACGAGAATTTCGTCGAGACCGCGCGCGAAGGCCTGCGCGCCTTGCGCTTCGAGCGGCCACACGCAGCCGACCTTGTAGAGACGGATGCCGATGCGCGAGCAGGTTTCGTCGTCGAGACCGAGGTCGGTCAGCGCCTGGCGCACGTCGAGATAGGCCTTGCCGCCGGTCATGATGCCGAAGCGCGCATGCGGCGAATCGATTTCGACGCGATCGAGTCTGTTCGCGCGCACGTAGGCGAGGCCCGCGTACCACTTGTAGTCGAGCAGACGCGCTTCCTGCACGAGCGGCGGATCGGGCCAGCGGATGTTGAGCCCGCCGTCGGGCATCACGAAATCTTCGGGCAGGATGATGCTCGTGCGGTGTGGGTCGATATCGACCGACGCCGACGATTCGACCACGTCGGTCACGCATTTCATCGCGACCCAGAGGCCCGAGTAGCGGCTCATGGCCCAGCCGTGCAGGCCGAAGTCGAGATATTCCTGCACGTTCGACGGAAACAGCACGGGCAGTCCGCACGCCTTGAAGAGGTGCTCGGACTGGTGCGCGAGTGTCGAGGATTTAGCCGCGTGGTCGTCGCCGGCGAGCACCAGAACGCCGCCGTGCCGCGACGAGCCGGCCGAGTTGCCGTGCTTGAGCACGTCGCCGGAGCGATCGACGCCGGGGCCCTTGCCGTACCACATCGAGAACACGCCATCGTATTTGGCGCTCGGATACAGATTGACCTGCTGCGAGCCCCACACGGCGGTGGCGGCGAGGTCTTCGTTGACGCCGGGCTGGAACACGACCTGATGTGCGGCGAGATGCTTTTTCGCCTTCCACAGCGACTGGTCGAGTCCGCCGAGCGGCGAGCCGCGATAGCCGGAGATAAAGCCGGCGGTGTTGAGGCCGGCGGCGCGGTCGCGTTCCTGCTGCAGCATCGGCAGACGCACCAGCGCCTGGATGCCGCTCATGTACGCGCGGCCGCGTTCGAGGGTGTATTTGTCATCGAGCGTGACGGAAGACAACGCGGCTTCGAGCGAGGCTCGCTGACCTGCGTCTAGCGGGGCATTCATTATGTGTACTCCTCCACTCAGCTTGGGATCACCAAAACTTTTCTGGCTCCCGGCATCTTGTGAATGCTGGGGCCGGGGTCGTCATATTGACGGGTTTTAAGCGATGGTAGCACTGGTGGAAACCCGCCGCAGCAGCCCGAAAAATGCGGCGATGCGGCGCGGGTTCGATGCGAATGGCAGCAGGTTGCAAGCCGTTTTCATGCATTTGCCTTGCATTTCGCTCCTATTGCGATTGCGCATGTAACAAGCTGTAAAACCTACAAAATCGCGGAACCGTAGTGAAAATCACTGTCTAATCCGCGACCTGCGTGCAATGTCTTCAATGCGCCGCATTCGGCGGAGCTGCGTGACAGCAGGGCAGTCAGAAAAGGAGTATGCATGAACACGAGAAATATCCAGACCTTCCTGATGGTATCGGCCGCTTTTTTCGCGATGAGCGCGCCGGTCCGTTCGAACGCGGGCAGCACCAGCGCGTTGTCGAACGCAATCAGCCGCGCGGCGCAGGTCGCGCCTGTCAGGCTGGCAAGGAGCCAGAGCGAGCGTTCGGTCAGAGCCGACTAGAGCCCGCGGAATTCGTGATGTACCGCGTTTGCGGTGTGTCGTTTGACAACCGGCCGCGCTCCCGATGAGGATCGCGGCGTAAGCGGAAAAAGGGCGAGGGTCTTACGATCCTCGCCCTTTTTTCATGATGGCGCGTGCCGGTCGTGCGGCGCCGTCAGGTCTTGGTGCGGCGCCGTCAGGTCTTGTCTTGCACCACGCCGCGGCGAATCTGATCGAGCTCGATCGATTCGAACAGCGCCTTGAAGTTGCCTTCGCCGAAGCCCTGATTGCCCTTGCGCTGGATGATCTCGAAGAAGATCGGGCCGATCTGGTTTTCGGTGAAGATCTGCAGTAGCAGATCGTTCGGCGCGCCGTCGATCAGGATCTTGCGCTTGCGCAGTTCCTCGAGCGGCTCGCCGTGGCCCGGTACGCGGCGATCGACGAGTTCGTAGTACGTGTCGATCGTGTCGAGCAGCGAGATGTGCGAGCCGCGTAGACCGTCCACGGTGCGGTAGATGTCGCCGGTGCCGAGCGCGATGTGCTGAATCCCTTCGCCGTGGTAGGCGTCCAGATACTCCTGAATCTGGCCGGCCGTATCCGAGCCTTCCTCGTTGATCGGAATGCGGATCTTGCCGCAGGGCGAGGTCATCGCCTTCGACTTCACGCCGGTCACCTTGCCTTCGATGTCGAAGTAACGCACCTCGCGGAAATTGAACAGGCGCTCGTAGAACTCGGCCCATTCCTGCATGCGGCCGCGATGCACGTTGTGCGTGAGGTGATCGATATAGGTCAGGCCGTGGCCGACCGGGTTCGGATTCGCGCCGGGAATCGGTTCGAAGTCGACATCGTAAATGTCGATATCGCCGATGCTGTTCGGCGTCGCGCCGTTCTTGCCGCGCCAGCGGTCGACGAAATAGATCAGCGAATCGCCGATGCCCTTGATCGCCGGAATGTTCAGCTCCATCGGGCCGGTCTTGTTGTCGAAGCCCCACGCGCCTTTTTCGAGCGCCTGGCTGTAAGCCTTGGCAGCGTCCTGCACGCGGAACGCGATCGCGCAGATCGACGGGCCATGCAGCCGTGCGAAGCGCTGTGCAAACGAATGCTTTTCCGCGTTGACGATGAAGTTGATCTCGCCCTGGCGATACAGCGTCACGTCCTTATGACGATGCCGCGCGACGGCGGTGAAGCCCATCTGCTCGAAGAGCTTGCCGAGCGCTTTCGGGTCCGGCGCGGTGTACTCGATGAATTCGAAACCGTCGGTGCCGACCGGGTTTTCCCAAGTTGAAACCTGCATTGTCTGTCTCCGTTTCCCATGCAAGAGGGCTGCTGAGGTGCGCTGGCGGTGAGCGCGTGGGGCGGTCGGTTGAGCGCGACCGGATGCCACCAGTGTAGAACCGTGGTGGAGACAAAAACTTGCGAACTTAATCACGCATCACTACGCTTGAGCCAGTTTATGGCTCAATTGCAAAGGTATATGGCAGAACATGGCTAATTCCGAGATAGATGCGATCGACCGGCGCATTCTGGCCATCCTTCAGCAGAACGGCAGGCTGTCGAATCAGGAGATTGCGGAACGGATCAATCTGTCGCCGAGTCCGTGTCTGCGGCGGATTCGCCGGCTGGAGGAAAGTGGCGTGATTCGCGGCTATGTCGCGCTGCTCGACGCGCAGCGGCTCGGGCTCGATCTGCTTGCGTATGTCAGCGTGCGGCTCGAAAAGGGCGGCGGCCGCGCCTTCAGTCCGCACGGCGAAGCCACGCATGCCGATCTGTTCGGCGCGGCCGTGCAGACGTGGCCCGAGGTGGTGGCCTGTCACGCGATGACCGGCGAGATGGACTATCTGCTGCGCGTCCAGGTCGAGGACATGGCGCATTTTTCGCGCTTCGTGCAGGATCAGTTGCTGCGGCATCCGTCGGTGATCGACGTGAAATCGAGCTTCTCGCTCGAAAAGATCAAGGAAACGACGGCGCTGCCTATTCTGTGAGCGTTGTCGGCGGCATTGCCCGTGCAAAGCGGCACGCATGCCGCGAGGCAGCGCGCGCATAGAAAAAGGGCGACCTTGCGGCCGCCCCCTTCTCATTTCCCCGTAGCGATTATTCAGGCAGCGACGGCCGCCGGCATGAACGACTCGAAGAGCCGCGATGCCTGGCGCGCCTGGCGCTTGAGTGCATAGTCGAGCACGGCGGCCTGCTCCTGCAGCATCTCGGCGAGGATGCTCGACTGGTCGGCGGGGGCCAGCGTCAGATAGGCATCGGCTTCGCCGTACGCGTATTCGATCTTCATGCCGGCCTTTTTCGCGATATGCATCATCGTCGAATTGCGTGACAGGCAGTGGATATACAGCATCGTGACGCGCGTGTTGCGGCTGCGGATCGCGGCGCGCTCGAACAGCTTCGTGCCGATACCTTGGCCACGCGCGCTTTCCAGTACCGACACGCCGAATTCGGCGGTGCGCTTGTCTCCTTCGGCCGGTAGATAGGCCAGGTGGCCGACGCCGGTGAGTTCGAGCTTGCTGTTGAATACGCCGAACACGGTGTCGCGCGTGAAGTCGATCGCGCGCACGTAGTTTTCGATGACGTGATTCGGTACGACCTGGCCGAAGCGCAGCAGACGATCGTCTTCTTCGAGCGCAAGGAAGTGGGCCAGCAGCCGTTCGCGGTCGATCGCGGTGAGCTCACGGACCAGAGCGGGCTCGCGTCCAGCAGACAGCGACGGACGATCGTTTGCGACGATCGGCTCGGCGATGCGGGGTGTCAGCGTGTTCATGGTCGGGTTCTCCTTTTGATCAGGCGGCGTGGTGCACCGCAAAATCGATTCTAGCGGAAACCAGGCTCGATCACTAGGGAAAACCCGTATAAAAACCCGAGGGGATAATCTAAAATACTCTGGCTCTATTTTTAATTATTTGATTTGTATGTAAAAAATAAAATGAACGGGCGTTCGCAGAAGAATGCCTCACGCATATAATTCAGACATGTCTTAAACGGTCAACCGTTCTGGATATTGCTGCTTTGCGTCATTTCGTGTGGTGCGCGAGCCGGCATTCCGCCGTGGGCCGGCGCACCGGCTCCTTGCGCGGAGCCGCCGTCTCAGTGCGCCGGCGCCGGGCCGAAACCGTGCTCGAGCACGTCCACCACCTGCTCGGCGAACTCGCGGTAGCCCATCTTGCCGTCCGGCTTCAACCACGTGAACGTCCAGTTGATCATGCCGAACACCATCATCGTCAGCGCGGTCTGGTTGTCGCGCGTCGCGCGCTCGGGGTAAGCGCGCGCGAGCTGGCGCGCGAAGGCCGAGACTACGTCGCGCTGACGGTTCAGGATGATCTCGCGTTGCGCGTCGACCAGATACTTCACGTCGTTCAGCAGCGCGACGTGCCGGCTGTGCGACGTTTCATACTCGGAGAGGAACGCGCGGATCAGCTCGGCGAAGGTCTCGCGCTCGCTGAGTCCGCGCCGCTGGCTTGCACCTTCCACCTCGGTGATGATCAGCATCAGCCGCTTCGTGTAGCGGTCGAGCAGATCGAACAGGATCGCTTCCTTGCTCGCGTAGTAGTGATAGAGGCGCGCTTTCGAGGTGCCGCTCGCCGCGGCCAGATCGGCCATCGACGTGCTCGGATAGCTGGTCTGCGCGAATTTTTCCGCGGCCAGTTCGAGAATCTGCTCGCGTTGGGTTTCGTGGTCGGGGGCTCGGGTGCGGGCCATAGTCGTTTGTTTTACGGGTTTGAGCGGAGGGCGAACGTGGCGCACAGTTCGAGCGAGCGCCAGGCGTTCGTGTCGCCGCGCAGGCGGATACGCCGTCTGGCCGCCAGTTCGCGCAGGCGCCACAGCACGATGCTGTCGCTGACGAGGAACCAGAGTTCGGCGCTCATCACCCCGGCGGCGATGCGCGCGGCGGGCTGCCATGCTTCGGCGGCGTGATCGAGGATCAGCGCGTCGAGTTCGGCGAAGCTGCTGCTCGTGAACGTGTTGTCGCGCCAGCGCCGGGTTTCGCCGTTCGCGTGCTTGACTTCCTGCCATTCGAGCGCAAGCCGGCTGATACGTAGCACGGAAATCGGCGCGGCGTCGGGCAGGCGCGACTGCAGCACATCCGGTGCGAACATGCCGACCGACGTTGCGCGGTCCTTGCGGGTATGCGCCCACGCGAGCGGATCGGTGAGATCGGCAATCGACAGCCGCACCTCGTTCAGACGCTGCGGACTATTGCGCAGGTAGTAGCAGACCCGGCGCAGCATCAGCTGATCGGACGAGCTTTCGCCGTGCCACACGACCAGATTCGCGGTTCCGTTCGCGATGCTGTTCAGCGCCGCGGCCTGATCGCGGAATTCCTGCAGGAAATTGCGCTTTGTGTCCGCGCTCACGCGCTCCCAGAAATCGGCGCGCATGTCCGGACCGTCGTCGATGCCGCGCAGCGGGCCGACGGCCAGATCGTCCCGCAACGCCTGTACGCGGTCGTCGCGGCCGGCCTGGGCCAGCGCGGAACGGAGGGATTCGGCGGCGACGTCGCCGTTGGTGAGGTGAATCGTGCTCATGGACAAAGGCTTGCTGTGGCGCTTGCGGCGGTGACAAAAAGAGGCCGCTCATCGACCGGAAACCGACGTTCCGGTCGATGAGCGGCCCCTAGTGTAAGCGGATCGCGAAATGGCCGAAAGCGCGCCGGCCGTCGGGCAGACGTAGCGCCGCGTCAAAAGCGCAATGCTGCCGAGTCGTGTCCGACCATGATAGAGCGCGGATTGCCTTTGGCTTAACGCTCGTCGTAGCTCACCACCACGCGCTCGCTGACCGGATGGCACTGGCAGGTCAGCACGAAACCGTCGCGGATTTCGTGTTCTTCGAGCGTGTAGTTCTTTTCCATCTTCACTTCGCCTTCGAGCACCTTCGCGCGGCAGGTGCAGCAGACGCCGCCCTTGCACGCATACGGCAGCGCGAGGCCGGCGCGCAGGCCGACGTCGAGCACGCTCACGCCCTGATAGGGCAGGCGCAGCTTGCGCCGTTTGCCGTCGAGCACGATTTCGAGATCGGCAGCGGGCGTGTCTTCGGTGATTTCGACGGGCGGCACGCCCGCTTGCGGCAGCGGCGTGCCGAAGCGCTCGACGTGCACTTTCGCGGGCGGCACGCCGGCGGCTTTCAGCGCGGCTTCGGCGGCGTCCATCATCGGCGCGGGGCCGCAGATGAACGCTTCGTCGATTGCCTCGGCCGGCAGCAGCTGTTCCATGAAGGCCGTGCACTTCTGCTGATCGAGCACGCCGTTGAACAGCTCGACGTCCTGCAGATCGTCCGACAGCACGTGGTACAGCACGAAGCGGTTCATGAAGCGGTTCTTCAGGTCTTCGAGTTCCTCGGCGAACATGATCTGGTCGACGCTGCGGTTGCCGTACACGAGCGTGAAGGTGCTGCGCGGCTCGATTTCGAGCGTCGTCTTGATGATCGCGAGCACCGGCGTGATGCCCGAGCCACCCGAAAACGCGAGGTACTGCTTGCCCTGCTCGGCGTTCAGGTGCGTGAAGAAGCGGCCATCCGGCGTCATCACGTCGATCGTGTGGCCGGGCTGCAGCGTGTCGAACGCGAAGTTCGAGAAACGCCCGCCGCGCACGCGCTTGATGCCGATGCGCAACTCGCCGTCGCGATCGTAGTCGGTGACGCCCACACAGATCGAATACGAGCGGCGCGTTTCCTCGCCGTCGATATGCGTCTTCAGCGTGACGAACTGGCCCTGCGTGAAGCGATAGTGGTCGCGCAGTTCGACCGGGACTTCGAACGCGACCGAGACCGCGTCGGCGGTTTCGGGGCGCACTTCGCGGATGCGCAGCGGATGAAATTGCGGGGTGGCCATATCAGTACGGTTTGAAGTAGTCGAAGGGTTCGCGGCAGTCGAGGCAGCGGTACAGGGCTTTGCAGGCGGTCGAGCCGAATTGCGCGAGCCGCTCGGTGTGCGCGGAGCCGCAGCGTGGGCAGGCCGGCGCCGACAGCGAGCGCGGCACGAAGCGCAGCACTTTTTCCCGCGGCGCGGCTTGGGTCCTGGCGGCGGAACCGCAGTTGCCCGTCGGCGGCGCGATACCGTAGGCGCGCAGTTTTTCGCGGGCGTCGGCGGTGATCCAGTCGGTGGTCCAGGCCGGCGCGAGCACGGTGGCGACGCGGTAGGGCGCGAGTTGCGCGGCGTCGAGCGCATGACCGACGTCTTCGGCGATCTGCGACATCGCCGGGCAGCCCGAGTAGGTTGGCGTAATCACGACTTCGAGCACGCCGTCGGCGGCGCGCCGCACGTCGCGCAGGATGCCGAGCTCGCGGATCGATACCACCGGAATCTCCGGGTCCGGCACCGCTTCGAGCACGGCCCACGCGCGCGCGAGCGCCGGGTCGGTGGCGGTATGAGCAGCGGTATTGGCTGCGAGCGGAGCGGTCGAGGTCGTCATCGCGCGCTTTACCAGGTTGCGCCCGGATGCTGGCGCGCGAGGCTCTGCATTTCGGCGAGCACGAAGCCCATATGCTCCGAATGCTCGCCGTGCTTGCCGGTGCTCACGTGCCTGACCGCTTCGGGCAGCGTCAAGGTCGCTTCGTCGAGTGTGGCGCGCACGTCTTCGAGCCAGGCGGTTTCCAGTTCCGACGTGCGCGGGCCGATGCCGGCCGCGGCGATCACGTCTTCCACCGCATCCGCGCTGAAAAACTCGCGCGTGTACGGCATCAGATAGTCGAGCGCGGCTTGCGCGCGGCGATGCGATTCGTCGGTGCCGTCGCCGAAGCGGATCAGCCACTCGCCGGCGTGATGCACGTGGTACGTCGTTTCCTTGATCGACTTCGCGGCGATCGCCGCCAGTTGCTCGTCCGTGGAGTTCGCCAGCGCGCTCCACAGATGCGCCATCAGCGTCGAGTACAGGAAATTGCGCACGATCGTGACCGCGTAATCCTTTTCGGTTTGCGCGGTGCCGGCGAGCGGGCCGTAGTGCGGCAGCTCGACGAGCGTGTAGTTGGCGAACTCGCGTTCGGTGCGGAAGTACGCGTAGTCGTCCTCGGTACGCTGCTTGCCGGTGAGCTGCTGTTCGAGCGCGGCCGCATGCGTGTACAGCAGACGCGCCTGGCCGATCAGGTCGAGGCTCATGTTCGACAGCGCGATGTCCTCTTCGAGGATCGGGCCGTGGCCGCTCCACTCGGTGTTGCGCTGACCGAGGATCAGCGCGGTATCCGCGAGACGCAGCACGTACTGGAGGTGTTGGGGCGTGATAGGCATGGCCGCGCTTACATGTGGTTGACTTCGTCGGGGAGCGTGTAGAACGTCGGGTGGCGGTAGATCTTGTCGGCCGCCGGTTCGAACAGCTCGGCCTTCTCGTTCGGCGCGGAAGCCGTGATCGCCGAAGACGGCACCACCCAGATGCTCACGCCTTCCTGGCGGCGCGTGTAGACGTCGCGCGCCATGCGCAGCGCCATCGGCGCGTCGGCGGCGTGCAGACTGCCGCAGTGCTTGTGGTCGAGGCCCTGCTTGCTGCGCACGAACACTTCCCAAATCGGCCATTCCTTGTTCATTGCTGATCTCCTGATTCCTGACTTTCGCTAATCGCGCCGTGGGGTTCAGGCGGCGTGCTGCTGCGCGCGCTGGCGCTTCTTTTCGGCGTGGGCGAGCGCGGCTTCGCGCACCCAGGCGCCGTCTTCGTGGGCTTTGACGCGGGTCGCGAGGCGCTCGCGGTTGCACGGGCCGTCGCCGTTCACGACGCGCCAGAACTCTTCCCAGTCGATGTCGCCGTAGTCGTGGTGGCCGCGCGCCTCGTTCCATTTCAGGTCCGGGTCGGGCAGCGTGACGCCGAGCACCCTGGCCTGCTCGACGGTTGCGTCGACGAATTTCTGGCGCAGGTCGTCGTTGGTGATGCGCTTGATGCCCCATTTCGCCGACTGGTTGCTGTGGACCGAATCCTTGTCGCTCGGGCCGAACATCATCAGCACCGGCCACCACCAGCGGTTCACGGCCTGCTGCACCAGTTCGCGCTGGGCTTCGGTGCCGGCCATCATCGCGAGCAGCGAGTCGAAGCCCTGGCGCTGATGGAACGACTCTTCCTTGCAGATGCGGATCATTGCGCGGGCGTACGGGCCGTACGTGCAGCGGCACAGCGGGATCTGGTTCATGATCGCGGCGCCGTCGACGAGCCAGCCGATCACGCCGACGTCGGCCCAGGTGGGCGTCGGGTAGTTGAAGATGCTCGAATACTTGGCCTTGCCCGCGTGCAGCGCGGCGATCAGTTGATCGCGCGACACGCCGAGCGTTTCTGCGGCGCTATATAGATACAGTCCGTGGCCCGCTTCGTCCTGCACCTTGGCGATCAGGATCGCCTTGCGCTTGAGGCTCGGCGCGCGCGTGATCCAGTTGCCCTCGGGCAGCATGCCGACGATTTCCGAATGCGCGTGCTGCGAGATTTGCCGGACCAGCGTTTTGCGGTACGCCTCGGGCATCCAGTCCTGCGGCTCGATCTTGCCGTCGGCGTTCATGACCGCGTCGAAGCGCGCCTGCTCGGGAGAGTTCGCGTCCGCATCGAGCGGGGCGACATTGCCGGGAATATCCAGGGATTGCGTGTACATGGGACGCTCTCTGCGGAAGTGATCTGTGTCGGCGTAGTATAAATCAACCGACCGGTCGGTTAATAAATTTTTTGAGGATAAATGTGTCGACTAATAGGGGCTACCGGGGCGTGTTACGAATCCATTGCGGGTATGCCGCAGTCCTGCGGCACGGGCGGTTCATGACCGGCTGAGGCCCCGTTGCGGCACTTACCCCGGTAAAATTGCGAATTGGCCGCGATTTGCGGCCCACTTGCATCTCCGGTACCCATGTTACGTCTAAGCGAAATCAAACTCCCGCTCGATCATCCCGAAAGCGACCTCGAAGCGGCCGTCCGCGCGCGCCTCGCGGAACTCGGCGTGGCCAGGGACGGGCTCATCCGATACACGGTGTTTCGCCGTGCGCACGACGCGCGCAAACGCGCCGACATCAAGCTCACCTACATCGTCGATGTCGAAGTAACGGATGAGGCGGCCGTGCTGAGGCGGCTCGCCGACGTGCCGCACTGCGGCGTGACGCCCGACATGAGCTACAAGTTCGTCGCAAAGGCGCCCGCGCAGTCGAATGCGCCGCGCCCGGTCGTGATCGGCATGGGGCCGTGCGGGCTGTTCGCGGGGCTGATCCTCGCGCAGATGGGCTTCCGGCCGATCATCCTGGAGCGCGGCAAGGCCGTGCGAGAGCGCACTAAAGATACGTTCGGCCTGTGGCGCAAGTCGGTGCTCAATCCGGAGTCGAACGTGCAGTTCGGCGAGGGCGGCGCGGGCACGTTCTCGGACGGCAAGCTGTACAGCCAGATCAAGGACCCGAAACACTACGGCCGCAAGGTGCTCGACGAATTCGTGCGGGCCGGCGCGCCGGAAGACATTCTTTACCTGAGCCGGCCCCATATCGGCACGTTCCGGCTCGTCAGCATGGTCGAGAAGATGCGCGCGACGATCCACGAGCTGGGCGGCGAGGTGCGCTTCGAAACCCGTGTCGAGGACCTCGACATCGATGACGGCAAGGTGCGCGGGCTGAAGCTTTCCACGGGCGAGACGCTGCGCTGCGATCACGTCGTGCTCGCGGTCGGCCATAGTGCGCGCGATACGTTTCAGATGCTGCACGATCGCGGCGTTTATGTCGAAGCGAAGCCGTTTTCGCTCGGTTTTCGCATCGAGCATCCGCAAGGTGTGATCGACCGCAGCCGTTTTGGCAAATTTGCCGGTCACAAACAACTGGGCGCAGCCGACTATAAGGTGGTGCACCACTGCAGCAACGGGCGCGCGGTCTACAGTTTCTGCATGTGCCCGGGCGGTACGGTGGTCGCGGCGACTTCCGAGCCGGGGCGCGTCGTCACGAACGGCATGAGCCAGTACTCGCGCGCCGAGCGTAATGCGAACGCCGGCATCGTGGTCGGCATTACGCCTGACGATTACCCCGGCGGACCGCTCGCCGGCATCGCTTTCCAGCGCAAATGGGAAGAGCGGGCGTTCGAGCTCGGCGGCGGCAACTATATGGCACCGGGCCAACTGGTCGGCGATTTCATCGCGGGGCGGCCGTCCACGTCGCTCGGCTCGGTGGTGCCGTCGTACAAGCCTGGCGTGCATCCGACCGATCTCAGCACCGCGCTGCCCGATTACGTGATCGAGGCGATCCGCGAAGCGCTGCCGCAGATGGAGAAGAAAATCGCCGGTTTTGCGATGCATGATGCGGTGCTGACGGGCGTCGAGACGAGAACGTCGTCGCCGGTCCGGGTGCGTCGCGGCGACGATTATCAGAGCGTGAACGTCGAAGGGCTGTATCCGGCGGGCGAGGGGGCCGGGTATGCCGGCGGGATTTATTCGGCAGCGATCGACGGGATCGAGGTTGCGGAAGCGCTCGCGCTGAAGCTCGTGGGAGAGCAGACGGCTTGAACTGCGGTGGTGGCGGCGGCGTGCGCGCGGGCGGTGTACGTCGTTGGGTAGCGTTGTCCGCGATTGCCGCGGCGATCGGGCACAATGCGCGTTTCGCCCCGAACCGATCCTCCGAATGACCATTCGCACCTTGGCGGCCGCCTGCGGCGCGGCGCTGCTTGCCCAATTCGCCTCCTTTGCCGTTTCCTCGAACGCTTTTGCCGCCGACACCTCCGGACACTGGGTCGCCGCATGGGCAACCGCGCTGCAGCCCATTCCGCAACGGGCCGAATTGCCCTCGCTTTATCGCGCCCCGGAAGTGGCCGGGCGCACGGTTCGCCAGATCGTTTATCCGACGCTGTCGGGGAAAAGTGCCCGCATTCACCTGAGCAATGCGTATGGCAAGACGCCGCTCGTCATCGATGAGTTGCGCATTGCGCGCTCGGCGGGTGGCGCAGCAGCTGTCGGCGATGGGGTTCGCGTGACTTTCGGTGGTAAGGGGGCGTTGAGCATTCCGCCGGGTGGGGAGCTGGATAGTGATCCGATCGCGCTCGATATCGCTGAAGGCGCACCGTATGCGATCAGTGCGCTCATGGGGCCGGAGCAGCGGATTGTCGCCTGGCACCGCGTGTCGAACCAGGTGAATTATGTGTCGGCGCCCGGCAATCACGCGGCTGATCCTGCCGCCGCGGCGTTTCGTGGCCGGTTCACGCAATACGTGTGGGTGACGGGGTTGTCGGTGGAGGCCGCGGCGCAGTCGGCTGCCATCGCCGCGATCGGCGATTCGATTACCGACGGCATGCGCTCGAGCCTGAACCAGAACCGCCGCTGGCCGGATGCGCTGGCTCACCGGCTGGCAGGCAGTGGCGTGCAGTCGACCGCGATCGTGAATCTCGGTATTAGCGGCAATCGGCTGCTGAGCGATTCACCCTGCTACGGTGACGCGCTCCTGAGCCGTTTTGAGCGCGACGTTTTGCGCCGGCCGGGCGTCAAGGTGGCGATCTTGCTGATCGGTATCAACGACATCAATTTTGCGGCGATGCCGCCGCATGGCGGGCTCGACTGCGATTTCCCGCATACGTCGGTGACGGCCGCCGACCTGATCGCCGGCTATCAGCGAGTGATCGCGGCCGCGCGGCGCGATGGCGTCAAGGTGTTCGGCGCGACGCTGACGCCGGCTTCGTTGCCGCCGGAGCGGGAAAATATCCGGCTCGCCGTCAACCAGTGGATTCGGAGCGGCCATGCTTTTGACGGCGTCGTGGATTTCGACGCGGTGTTGCGCGACCGGGCGCAGCCGGAGCGGTTGCAGCGCGCTTTCGATAGTGGCGATCACATTCATCCGAGCGATGCAGGCTATGCCGCAATGGCTGATGCCGTTCCGATCGAGGCTGTGGTGAGCGCGACGCGGAAGTGAATCGCTGGAAGTAAGCACCAACATTTTTTAAGTGAAAGCGAAAATGGGGGTTGACGGAGTGGGAAACAGTCTCCATAATCTCGTTTCTCTGCTGCAGACGCAGCGACGCGAACGAAGCGGTGCCGGGTGGTGTTGGGCATGGTTGAGTGAGCGGACTGATCTTTAAAAACCAACAGCCGATAAGTGTGGGCGCT
>NZ_JAAGPQ010000052.1:0-59709 GCF_017104985.1 Paraburkholderia sp. Ac-20342
TGCTCAATATAGCCACGTCGATCACTCCGTTCCCCCGCCCGTTGCCGAGCAGGTCAGTGTTCTACGTGGGTCAAGATTCGATGCAAATTACTGCCGAGGGTGGGTCAGGATTCCGTGCAAATCAACACTAAGCTAATATTTCCCTCCAACGCGCTTCAGATCGTGGCCACTGCGAGTTCGCTCGAAGCTATTCTTTCCATCTACAACGTTATGGTCGAAAGCGAGTTTGCGAACTCTTGTCGCGAAGAGTTTGCACTCGGTGAGTACCGCAGGCGTTGCGCTGACTCAATCGACGCGCTGCGACGACACGTAGCAGAGAGTCTTCTTGCCGGAGACTATAAATCGCTCATTGCTCATGCGACAGTTGAGGAGCATGACGACCCGGACGCCCCATCGGACGAATCGTTACTCATTGAGGAAATCACGCCGGCATTGGGCATGCTTGAGCTGTTGCAGTGTACGCCCGAGAAAAATGCCGTATTCGTGTGCGATGACCGGCATCTGACAGGCTATCCGACCATAGGCGTGGCTCCGCTGATCGGGGTTTTCGAGGTGCTCCGGGTTCTACGTCGCTCCGGCCAGCTTTCGGACAGCGAGTACTTCGACAAAATGCTGCGCTTGCGCCGGTCGGCAGCAATGTTTCTGCCCCTCGAGAAGGATGAGGTGATGTTCCATCTTCTTGGAGCACCAGTTGTCGACGGTGCCGTGAGAGAGACGGACGAGCTCGTCACTTTGAGGCGGTACGTTGCGCATATCGTGATATTGGAGCAGCACCTGAAGATAGGTGACTATCCAGCGAACCTGGTCGGTCACCCCGACGAGACGTGGGTACTGCTCGCACTTCGACGTCTGGTTGATGATTGCCTTGTTGCAGTCTGGAAATCGTGCGCGCTGGACGACGAGCAGGCGATGGCGAAGGCCGAGTGGCTCTGGTCATCTATGCGGGTTGAAAGGCATCTCGGCAATCACCCCTCCATAAGAAACGACCGGGAAGGGGTGCGCACATATGCTGCCGTCACAATCTGCTCTGCGATTTGCACCGCATTTCAACTGGTTGCCGGCGTGTCAGAGACGCGTCAGAATGCCTTTGCTCTGTGGCTCGAAGACGCAGTGGCGGGTCGACTTGATGCTGATACCAATCTTTGCCAGAAGGTCGACGAGCAACTTGCGATGCTTATCCAAGGTCTGTCGCTCGACCCCGTAGACCAGGATGGAATTGCGCATGCGAGCGACACGACGGCAGCATACTTTCGGCAAGCACTAGCCATGTTTCCGGAGAAAATTCGCCAGCGGCTCGAATCGGACTCGACTCTGCGATCGCTACTTAAGACGCGGACGGTCTCGGTGGTGACAGTCGGGGCGGTCAGTATTGAGCGGGGGGCCTTTTTTCAAGCGGTTGAAAAGGCAATCAAGTTTGGTCGGTCGGTCACTCAGGTTGAGGGCGCTGCAACGAAAGTAAAGTTTCGCCGATTGGGTGCAGGTCTCTCACTTCGCGCTGAAGGTAACGAGTATCGAATCGATGACGAAGCTTTTTGCATATTTAGTAAGACTCCCGACGAACTCGGGGCAGTTCTACGGCAACACCCGGAGTGGTTTGAGTGCGGAGTGTCCGAACGAGAGCACATCATCAGCCAGATTCTGCGACTGCCAGATGCTCAACAACGGTTCGCTTCGGCGGACACGGCAAGGCGCAGCACACTTCGACACCGATGCGATACTCTGCGGCAGAAACTGTTCGACAACGGAAGGTTGCCTGTGGCGAGTTTCGGAGTTCCGCCTCCGAATGAAGTTTTGAATCATCTTAGACTCACAAAAGATAGTGACGCTTCTTTTAACGTGCGTTGGGAGCTAGCAGCTCAAGCGCTTATTGGCGACTTCGGCTTGCAAGAATGCTTCATTCGCTTGGCATCACTTCCAATACCGCTTCCCCTCGCGTTTCGTGATGAGTTCTCGCGTGCGGGCTTAGAAGTGCAGCAGGCACTTCTCATGAATTGGTCGGGCTTTGCAGGTAAGTCACCGACTCACTTTATTCATGCGTTGTCGCTGCTGCGTCCCCACAGCGAAGCCTCTCCTGTCACGGAGACATACGGAAAAATTGCATCTCTTGTGCTTGAGAGGTGGGACGTTTTGGGAGATGCGATGGGGGCGCTTCTGACGTGGAGCGAGGCTAATGCGCGGACTATGAGCGATTGGCGAGGCGTAGATGACACAGCAAGAATCGTTGCATTTTGGCTGCACGCTTCGAATCTTATGATTTTGTTGAACAACACGGCGGACTCGGCCAGCCTGATTGCCGAACGCTTCAGAGCGTTCAAAACAGCGTTGTCCCCTGAGGCAGCACTTGGCCAATTGGCGATGGCAAAGGACATTGCTTCCGCGAGTGCTCACACGAGTATTGGGTTACTCTACTGCGGACTGAACTACGTCATCGGCTCTGGAGCTAGCCACGACGTGCTATCGGCCGAGCAATGGAGTCAGGTAGCGTCTTTGATGCGTGTTTCAGAAACAGTGAACCCATGGATGTTGGTGAGCCGTGAAAGCGCCTCCAACCTGACCGGGGCGTTCCTGAAGTTCAGCCATGCGGACCTTCCGGGGCAGATACTGGTTACTTCAGAGTCTATCGGACAGTTTGAAGGCGCGCTTGTGGAGTTGCTTGAAAGCAATCCAAATTCGACTACTGGTTGGATCCACGTTCACGCGTTGTCCAGAATCGGATTGTCAACTGCGGTTGTGCAAAGGATTCCCGCTCTTCTTGAACATGCGGACATGATTGAACTAAGCGGCCAACTGGAGTATCCGTATTTTGGCTGCCGAGCGCTGGCTGGATGCGTGAGTTTTTACGGCACCACGGAGTTGCGGGAAAAGGTCGCTAACCAAATTGTGCAACTCGCGGAGCGGTTTGCCTTCCAACATCGAAAGAATTTAGCGCCGGTTGAATTCAATACCGTTGACCCACGCGGAACATCGTTGACGGAGCTCATTGAGGCTTCTCTCCTGCTCTGTCGCACGAACGATGTAACTGAAGGGTTTCGCGCCTTTGCGTCTTTGAGCTCCCGAGTGGTGACTGCATGGCCGGCTGCAACGAAGGCCATGAGAGGACTATTGGGACAAATATATAGCGATTCGTTGCTTGATGACAACGCTGAAATATGGCATGAATATTTGCGTCTCCGGGCACGGCAGTAAGTTTTAGCCAGGACGGAGCCCGTGAGTAGATGGCACGGAATAGTTTCGCTCGATACGGTGCGACCCAATGCACGAACCCGCAACCGGAAGCGACGACTCGCCCGCGACAACTTACGGGCATAAGCGCCGAGGGCGCATAGACCGAAGCGGCACTCGGTGCGGGACATTTGCGTGATGTGTTTACTATTTAAGAGGTAGCCCTTTTGTAGTCAATACGCCAACTCCGGCTGATTTTTAGACTTCAGCGAAAGACATGATTGAGTCAGTTGGTCGTTGCAACACGTCTGTTCCGGTACGGAATCGGAGAGTGGAGCACTAGGGAACGACAGAGGAAGCATTGGTTGAATGCGCAGCAGAAGGGCGGGATCTGGACGATGTGGCGCGCAGGCGAGTGGCTGAGTGCTATCCCGCGTATGCTCGGACGTCATCCCAGAGGGGACTATCGGATTATCAGCAAGACCGGCGGGATATCGCCGGGCGCCCGCACAAGATCTGCGTGTTCGCTGACACTTGCCAAACGTAAGGAGATATCGCGAAAGCTGGTCGTCGGCACCTCGATGCGCCAGATTGCATTGCAACTGGGGCGCTCGACGTCCGCCATCACGCGGGAGGTCGCGCGCGATGGCGGCAGTCGCCGGTATCAGGCTCATGAGGCTGTTGCCACCGCGTGGGCGCGGGCACGGCGACCGAAGGCTCGTGCACTGGCGCACAATTGCCGGCTGCA
Organism: Paraburkholderia sp. Ac-20342; assembly: GCF_017104985.1. Classification (NCBI taxonomy): domain Bacteria; kingdom Pseudomonadati; phylum Pseudomonadota; class Betaproteobacteria; order Burkholderiales; family Burkholderiaceae; genus Paraburkholderia; species Paraburkholderia sp. Ac-20342. Next base: position 3,911 of record NZ_JAAGPQ010000052.1, read on the forward strand.
CAGGCTCGTCGCGGCCAAGCTCAAACTACAATTGACTCCTGTGCAGATGGCGGGATGGCTGCAGCGCGAGTTCCAGGTCAACAGGAGCATGCAGATATCTCATGAAACGATTTACCGAAGCCTGTTTATCCAGGCACGGCGCGCCCTTATAAAGGAACTCGTCGCCCACTCTCGTCAGGCGAGGAGCACCTCTCCGGAAAGCCAGGGCCGAGCCAGGATACGCCAGGCCGTCTCGATCAGTGAACGCCCGGCCGAAGCGGAAGACCGCGCGTTGCCCAGCCATTGCAAAGGTGATCTGCTGACCGCTCGGACAACACCTACATTGCCACCCTGGTGGAACGGCACTCGCGCTTTGTAATGCTGGCCAAGGTGGCAGGCAAGGGCACGACAAGCGTGGTGTCGGCACTAATAAAACAGGTGAACCGACTGCCGGCGGAACTGCGCCGGTCGCTGACATGGCACTGCGGCACCGAGGTGGCGAATCGCAGGACCCTCACGATATCCACGGACGTGCAGACGTATTTCTGCGATCCACGAAGTGCATGGCAGCGAGGCAGTAACGAGAACACGAATGGCCTTTTCCGCCAGTATTTCCCCAAGGGCATGCCCTTGGGTGGCTGTTCAGAGGCCGAGCTGAACAGGGTTGCCGCACGCCTGAACGGTCGCCCCCTCAGACTCTGCAATTTACGAGCCCTGTCGAAAGGCTGGCAGAAACGCTAGGTGTTGCAACGAGCGGTTGAATCCGCAGTTGCTCATTTTCTCTCTTGCAAGGCTTGTATGATAGGAGGTCATCATCAATCCCGGGGGCGTTCGCGCACGATGAAGATCTACGATCTGTACAAGCCATTCAGGAATCAACTCCGAAAAATGGCGTTACGGCCCGCGTTGGAGTGCATATGGCAATGCCAGTTGCATGTGGACGAATCGGGGATGTTAAACCTTCGGACGAGAGCTGGCGGCCCAGTCTTCGAGATCCATGTGTGGGAGCTTCATCTTCTGACCCGTGAAATATTGTTGCACGCGGCAGGAGACGAAAATACGCTCGCTACGCCTCAGGGTCTCTTTCAGATGATCAACCACATTCGGCGGATCAGCGAAGGGATCTCGGAGCGCACGATCAGCTCTGGTGACGACGCGATGCGCGCGTTGCATACACTGATCCATCAGCAGGCTCGCTGGCAATACCCGCAAGACGAGGGCCGTATGTTCCGAGCGTTTCATATCTACAGCGATCCCGAGTTGGCGCCTATCTTTGAGCGGGTAACGGGTATCTCGGTGAGAGAGATGTTTTTTCTAGCGATGGGCATCGCTGGCGCGGGGAAGAAAAAGGTGGTTACCAGCACGGCACAGGATTACTCGGCGTTCGGCGTAACACACGATGCGCGCGACAAGTTCTTCAAGATGACTGGTACAACGTTGACTGAAATTCGTCGAAATATCGAAGCATTGCAGCGTGACGATGAGGGCTGGGCGTTCACATGGAACCCGATGGAAGCTACTCCTCTGATCAACCTGGACGATCATCAGACACAGATCTACTGGCATCCTTTCCCTGAATTTCTACTTCGGCGTGTCACCGAAGGACTTTTCTATGATCTCGGCAAGGGGAAAAGCCAACTCGGGATCGAGTTTGGCAATGAGTATGGACGAGCTTTCGAGCGTTACGTACTGCGTGTCCTATCGGAGATTTTCGATTTGGAGCGGTTCTCCGTCTCGGGCGAGCAGCCCTACGAAGTTTCCGGAAATAAGCGGCATGGCGTGGATGCGATCGTAAGCGACGCCACGGGAAACATATTTATCGAATCCAAGACGCGACGGATGAAGCAAGGGGCCAAGGAAATGGTGGACGGATCAGCGCTTGAGAAATCACTTGATGAGCTTGCTGAAGCCGTCGTCCAGCTATATGGGAACATCGATGATGCGATCAATGGATACTCGAAATGGATTCCCAACGAGCTACCTATCTATCCCTTCGTCGTAACTTACGAGGACTGGTATTTGTTCGCCCCGCAGGTATTCGATCTCCTCAACGAATGTGTGAGGCAGCGACTGGAAGAAGCTGAACTTCCTTCAAACTTAACCGAAACGATGCCATTTTTCATTACATCTATTGGCGAGTTCGAAATAGCCGGACAGGATATTGCCCGTCTAGGTGTCAAGCGTTTCTGCTCCGCCGGCACTCTCAGTGAGCATCGACATTTTAAACTCAGTATGTTGGCTCAGACGCTCTTTCCGGACGAAAACATCATCCGCCGACGTCTGCTCGAAAACAGTTGGAACGAGATTTTCCCCGAGATGCAAGCTTGGGCGGGCATGGCCGGGCAGACGGAGGGTTGGTGGACTACAACGGCGGTCTAGATTGGATAACTGCGGCGTTGAGTCTCGCGCCCACCCACTTTGCAACATCCAGTCCGTAAGTCGTAGCATTCATCTGGGGCGTCCGCTCCTCAAGTGGCTGTGTCGCAACTTCACTTTTGCACATTGATGCCGTTCGGTTCCGGGGGCCCTCTATCGCACCCACTTCCCCGGAGGGAGGGCGGTGTCCATTCCCTCTCGGCCGACCGCTGTCGTACGCCGTGCGAGCGTATCTCGGTTTTTTCGACATCAGGCCAACAGGATTAAAAGTCGGCAATGTGGCTTCTCACCTGACGAATAGCGGCGTTGATCTGCAGTCTGCGCGGTGCGCAGGTAGCCTGCCGTCTCATTTTGTTTCGCTCGAGAAGTTGGACATCATGTTCCTCTGCTTTTACTACCTTGTCTTGGTGGCTGACGGCCTTTGTTTCCGTTGACCCGCTCTAGTATATTTGCCAAAGATCCGCTTCTAACCCTGCAAGTTTGGCCAGAGCGTGAAGTTCAGAAGTTGCTGCGTCCAGCAACTCTTCGGTTCGGCTGGGCTGATCCCAACCAGCCCCGCCGCTCTTGCCTCCATGAAATACATTGTTCCGTACTGTCTTGAGCATGCGAACGACCTTGCAAAGATCTGTTCTGCAATCGTTGATGCCCACGGGGCGCCAAGAGAGTTCCTTGCCATTTCCAACCACTTGGCGCTCTGGGGACAATCCAATCAGCTTTTTGCCAGACTCGGTCAGCGCATATCTTCCTGCATGAGAGTCGACAAAGTGCTGCCAGCTTGGCTCGGCTGCCGCACCTTCGGTTTCATTTTTTAAAAAACCGGATTCCTTAAGTGCTGCTTCAAAGCGTGCGAACCAAAAGAAGAATTGGAAAGCCTTTTGTGTCAGTGATCCTGTGACGTTGTCATGCTGCATAGCTTTTCTCCGAGGCATAACGTCGTGATCATCGACTGCCGAAGGCAGTCCGCTGCAAAGGCGTGGGTGTCTGCACGGAGTGCCAACGCTCCATGATGAAAATGACCAAGGAGTATGATGCATTGACCGCGAGGCGAGCTTCTGAAACCTCCAGCGAAGGCGGCCTCACTCCTCGACCATGAGCTGAGCCGATATGAGTCCGATACGCACCAACTCCGTCAACTATTGATGCAAGCCCTTGAAGAATTCTCTTTTGATCGTCTCGCAGTGTTGGGTCTAAATTGAGGCCCAAGTGGCTCTGCACCATGCGCCAAAGGGGTGTCACCGTTTGGTTGGCAGGCATTTCAAGGCCGAATGTCTCGATGTAGGTCTTGCATGTTGCCTCAATGATTGAACAGGCGGCAGTGATAGCAGCTTGGGGATCCCGTTCAAGCTGCCCGATTGCCCGAGCAAACTCTGCCTCGACGGAGACGAAATCACCAGCGCGGAGAAAATCGGAGAGAGTCTTTGCTGCTAGACTCGCCCCCGCGAGCCCAACATATCCGTTTACTTGATATGTGAGTTGATTTTTAGCGAGACTTTCACGTATTCGTTTTTGACCTTCAGCGATCTCTGGACGCCATCCGTTAGGCTCTTGATCCATAAACTTCTGGATAACTTGACCGAGGACTGCCAAACCGTCCACCGACCCTTCTTCATTGCATCTCTTGAGCCATAGCGAACACTTCGTCTCGCAGTTTCCTTCAGGCACCTCGCCCGGGGCTCCGCTTTCCATGAACAGGGAGTTCAGCGTGGAATGACTGTAATAGTAGGCAGCAATTACGGAGGCGACTGCGCCGATGACCGAGTTAGGAATCTTGTTACCCACACGTTCCTCCATACGTCCAAAGTATGAATTCACTGGACCGGGAAGCTGTTCGAGCAGATCGCGCAGAATCGCTGATTCAGGCCAGTGATCGGATTTATTACAAGCACTATAACCTGCGTATCAACGAAATACTTTTGTAATGAGGGTGAGACTCGCTAAATGACGGTTGTGGGCTTTTTTAGCGATAGGTTGCTCAGTGAGAAGGGGGAATTCGCCGCTCTAGAAAGCTTCATTCAGCTGTTAAACTAGGCCAACGGCTGCAGTCGGTCAAATTGCTGGCGCAGCAGCAACCCTATCCCGATGTCCGTTATGGCCGATGATCTGTCATAGTGGTGGCAAGGCTGAACGACTGCCGCACCGCAACGACGCCCGGCGTGGTCGATGCGGACGACGCCTGACTATCGACGTTTTTCACTGGCGAAAGCCTCCCCGATCTGCCGCGCCCGTTTCACTTCATCACTATGCAGATAGATCGACGTGGTGGAGACGGATGCATGCCGCAGGTTGTCCCGCACCGTCGTCAGTTCGGCGCCGTGGGCGAGTGCGTGAGTGGCGTGTGTGTGTCGCATCCAGTGCGTGCTGGCAATGCGCAGCTTGGCCGCGAGGGGCGGGTGGTCGGCTTCGATATCATCCGCCGCCAGCAGAAAAAACCGTTTGAGCACGCCCCACAGCCGCACGCTGCTGATCGCCACGTCACTGTCGGTCTCGAGGCTCCCGATGACCGGCGTTTGTGGACGCCATTGCGCCGCGGAAACCGGCAATCCCCGTTCGGCCAGATAGCGCGACAGCGCCTCCCACGCGAGCGGCGGCAGCGCGACCATCGCAACCTTGTTGCCCTTGCCGGTGACATGCAGCCAGTGATCGCCCCGAGCATCGTTTCTCACGTCCCTGAGCGTCGCACCGACCAGTTCGCTTGCACGCAGGCCAGTCGCATAGCCGAAATCCAGCAGGAAGCGCAGACGCTGCGCGGCCGCCTTGCTCCAGCCGGCTCCCGGTGCGCCGGCCGTTGTCGCAGCCGGAAACTCGAGGCCATCGGCGATGGTCCGCACGAGCGCCCATTCGCCTTCGGTGAACGCATGCGACGCATCGAGCGTGGCGGCACCTTTGCTACCCCGTACCTTCACGCCCGCGAACGGATTGGCGAGCACGTAGCGCTGCTCGATCAGCCAGCGGAACAGGGCGCCGAGGATGGACAGGGCATGCGCGGCCGAGCGGTCCGACAGGTTGCCGTTGAACGGCCGCCAGTCAGGTGACGTCCGCGGTCGCACCGGACCGGTCCAGCGTGCGCGCGGCGACGGATGTCGGAGAAACGCGCGGTAGGCGATCGCGTCTTCGGTTGTCAGCGACGACAGCGCGCGGTGGCGCTCGACGATCGCCCACAGGATCAGGCGCTCGGCCTCCTTGCGGTAAGTACGGCGGGTCGCAGGCGACTCCTGCAACGCGAGCCACGTCTGCACCGCCTCATAGTCGTTCGACGCGTCCAGCGTGCAGGTCGCGACCGGCGCACGGAAGGTGCCGCTGGTGCCGTCGACCTCGTGTGGGAGCTTCAGGGTTTCCCACGGCACGATGTCGCTGTGCCGACTCGACACCACCAGCGTGCGCGCCTTTTCGGTGAGCGCGGGCCACGCGGCGAAAAACGTCTCGATCGCGCGCGCACCCGCCGCGCCGAGACCGGGTACCGCTTTCCACCATTGACGCCGGCGCGGAACCCGCACGGTCAGGTCAGCCAGCGTCGCGATGCCGTATTCGCGCAGCACGCGCACCACGCGCGGGGAAAGCCACTGCGCGATGTCGTCGGCGATCTGCGGCTCGGCGGGGCGTGCGGAGCGCAGGACCTCGATCACGTGCGCGACGGTCTTCGCGTGCTGTTCGCGTTCGTCGGCCGGATGATCGAGCAGGGCGGCGAGATCGGCGCGATGAAGGGACTGCGCAACGGCCAGCAGTTTGCGGCGGATTTTCCCAAGGACGCCACGCGCGGATTTACCGTCACCCAGCGCCGCGGGCAGGTAGCGCGCCACCGCCTGCCGCGCCGGCAGGCCGGCATACCACGCGCGCAGCACGGCGAGTTCGTCGGCGTTCGGCAGGCTTGCGAGCGTGGGTGCGGGAAGTGCGGGGATTGAAGTGTGACGCGTTCTCATGTGTGCGAGTTTAACGCGAAAATCGACACCTTATGATAAGAATAGTTATCTTAATAGTGACACTTGGAAACACATTTTGCATTGAAGTGCCTTCCCAAAATTGCTTGGCATTGAATGCCATCTCAAGCGCCGGCTCGCTGGACTTAAGACCATGGGACTGGAGCCAGGTTGCGGGTTCTTGGCTGATGCTGGGGCGAAGAGCCGAGAACCGGATGCTTCCAGATATGCCACCCCGAGAGGTGATAGCCGCTTTTGCTACATGTTCGGATAGTTCGGACCGCCGCCGCCTTCCGGCGTGACCCACACGATGTTCTGCGTCGGATCCTTGATATCGCAGGTCTTGCAGTGCACGCAGTTCTGCGCGTTGATCACGAGCCGCTCGTTGCCGTCTTCGTTCTTCACGAATTCGTACACCGCCGCCGGGCAGTAGCGTGATTCAGGTCCTGCATAGGTCTGCCAGTTCACATTGACCGGCACCGACGGGTCTTTCAGCGTCAGGTGCGCGGGCTGATTCTCTTCATGGTTCGTGTTCGAGATGAACACCGAAGAGAGCCGGTCGAATGTGAGCTTGCCGTCCGGCTTCGGATAGTTGATCGGCTTGCACTGCGAGGCCGGCTTCAGCATCTCGTGATCGGAATGCTGGTGATGCAGCGTCCACGGGACATTGCCGCCCAACACCTTCTGTTCGAGCCCGACCATCAGCGTGCCGAGGTACAGGCCCTTGCTCATCCACTGCTTGAAATTGCGCGCGCGATACAGCTCGTTATAGAGCCATGACGTTTTGAACGACTCCGGGTAGGCGGTCAGCTCATCGCTCGTGCGTCCTGCCTGCACGGCCTCGAATGCGGCGTCGGCCGCGAGCATGCCAGTCTTGATCGCCGCGTGCGAACCCTTGATGCGCGATACGTTGAGGAAGCCCGCATCGTCGCCAACCAGCGCGCCGCCGGGGAACACCAGTTTCGGCAGCGACATCAGGCCGCCCGCGGTGATAGCACGCGCGCCGTACGACACGCGCTTGCCGCCTTCGAGAATCGCACGGATCGCAGGATGGGTCTTGTAACGCTGGAATTCCTCGAACGGCGACAGGTACGGATTCGTATAACCCAGGCCAACCACGAAGCCCACCACCACCTGATTGTTGTCGAGGTGATAGAGGAACGAACCACCGTAGGTGTCGTTTTCAAGCGGCCAGCCGGCCGTATGCATGACGAGGCCCGGTTTGTGTTTCGCCGGATCGATCTCCCACAGTTCCTTGATGCCGATGCCGTAGACCTGCGGATCGGCGCCTTCGCGCAGCCTGAATCTGTCGTTGAGTTGTCGCCCGAGATGGCCGCGCGCGCCTTCGCAGAACAGCGTGTACTTCGCGTGCAGTTCCATGCCGAGCTGGAAGTTTTCGGTCGGCTCGCCGTCCTTGCCGATACCGAGGTTGCCGGTCGCAACACCCTTGACCGAGCCGTCGTCGTTATAGAGCACCTCGGCCGCCGGAAAGCCCGGGAAGATCTCGACGCCGAGCGCTTCGGCCTGTTGCCCAAGCCAGCGCGTGACGTTCGCGAGACTGATCACGTAGTTGCCGTGATTTTTGAAATTGTCGGGCAGCGCCCAGTTCGGCACGCTCTTCGCGCCGGTTTCCGAGAGGAACAGGAAGCGGTCTTCGCTCACCTCGACGTTCAAAGGCGCGCCTTTGTCTTTCCAGTCGGGGAACAGTTCGGTGATCGCGCGCGGGTCCATGACCGCGCCCGACAGGATATGTGCCCCGATCTCCGAGCCTTTTTCGAGTACGCACACGCCAAGCTCGACGCCCTTGTCGGCGGCGAGCTGTTTCAGGCGGATCGCCGCCGACAGGCCAGCCGGGCCGCCACCGACGATCACCACGTCGTATTCCATCGACTCGCGCGGACCATATTCAGAAATAAGCATGTTTCAATACGTGCGTTAAAGAGAAAGCGACGCGATGTCGATCGAGACCAGTTGCGCGCCGGCGCCGTCAGCAGTGACTTCGATGAACTCGCTGCCGCCTTCGATCACTAGGCCCTGAAGCGGACCGAGCGCAAAAGTGTCGAGCGAGGCGCCGCGCGCGGTCCATTGTCCCGATAGCGCGATCAGCAACTGAACGGGCGCGACCGCGATGGCCGTCGCGTGAGAAAGCACGCTGACCGAAGCACGGCACGCGTTGCGCCGGGTCATGACGTTGAGCACATTGACGGGCTGCGTCGACAGCGTGCTCCAAATCTGAAGATCGCCCGAGAAATGCACAGGCTGACCGCGCCGCGCCACGAGCTGGCCATCCTGCGAGTGCAGGTTGACCGTGCCTTCGTCGACGAGCAGCAAGGTGCGGTCGAAGCCGGCGAAGCGCGAGAAATCGGCAGACGTGCTCAGCGTCGCGAGGCTCACGCGCCAGTGGACATCATCTTCAGGCCCATCACTGATACCGCCGCGCGCAATTGTGCGCGTGATGCCATTGCCGTTGGCCCACGGCTGCGGCGGCAACGCGAGGCATTCGAAGAACTGCGCTGATGGCGCGCATGCCGCCGCGCTTTTCATCGGGCCGCTCCGGCGTGCCGTTCCAGTTCGCCGAGCACTTCGAACAGATCACCGACAAGGCCGATATCCGCCACGGAAAAAATCGGTGCATCGGCATCCTTGTTGATGGCCACGATCGTTTTCGAATCCTTCATGCCGGCAAGATGCTGGATCGCGCCGGAGATGCCGAACGCGAAGTAGACGTCGGGCGCGACGATCTTGCCGGTCTGTCCCACCTGCGCGGCGTTCGAGACGTAGCCCGCATCGACGGCCGCGCGCGACGCGCCGAGCGCGGCGCCGATGCGCGTGGCGAACCGTTCGAGCCGCTCCATGTTGTCCTTCGAGCCGAGCCCCCGGCCACCCGAGACGACAACCCGCGCCGAGCTCAGATCCTGGCCGGACTGGGCGGCGGTATGCCGCGCGATGAGGCGCGTCTTCGCGAAACTGTCCAGCGCGGGCAGGGCGACGGTCTCGGCCGTTGCTTCCTTCGCATCGACGGCATGAGCCGCGGGCCACGACGACGCGCGAAACGTCGCGAACGTAATGGCCGCTGTCGCCGTGACCGTCGACAGCACGCTGCCCGCGTAGAGTCCGCGCACGAACTGGTTCGCACCGGCTACGGCGGTCAGGTCGGACAGGAAAGCGCCGCCCGCGCGCGCGGCGGCGCGGGGCAGCGCGCCACGTCCGAGCGTGCGATGGGCTGCGGCGATCAGCGAGTACCCGGGTGCGAGCGCGGCAAGCCGCAGTGCGAGCGTTTCAGGCGTCGGGTCCGCGACACCCGGCGCTACCAGCACACGCGAAATACCGGCAACCTGGGCTGCGTGAGCGGCGAGATTCGTATCGGGCACGAGCATATCGACCGGCAAGCCGCGTTGCGCGGCGGCCGTGACGATGCGCAACACCGCGTCCGCAAGTCGATCACCATCGGCTTCCGCAATAACCAGAGTTCTCATGCGGCCACCTCGCTGTTGTTGAAGACCTCGTGCGCGGCCAGCGCGTCGATCAGCGCGGCAACGCTGCTAACCCGAATGCCCGCTTCTCGCACGGGCGGTTCACTCAACGCATCGGTTTTCACGAGCGGCGCAAGTTCGACGCCGAGCGTGCGATAGTCGAGCACGGCGAGCGGCTTCTGCTTCGCCTTGACGATATTCGGCAAGCTTACGCGACGCGGTTCGGCGAGCCGCAGATCGGCGCTGACCACCGACGGGCCGCTCAACGCCCAGCTTGCCGTGCCGCTGTCGTCGCCGCAGCTCGCCTGCCAGCCGTCGGCGCTGATTTCGAGCGCGCTTGCGTCGAGCGCCTGCGGCCAGTCCAGCAGACCGGCCAGCATCGCGGCGACGCCGCCGATATCGTCGTCGATCGCCTGTTTGCCGCACAGCACGAGGCCGTATTCCCGCGTGGCCATATAGGCTTGCAGCAGACGTGCAACGCCGTATGAATCGAGCAGGGGCGTCGCATCGGCGGTGTCGATCAGCACCGCGTCGTCAGCGCCCATTGCGAGCGCGGTGCGCAGCACGTCCTGGCACGCAGCCGGGCCGCAAGTGAGCACCGTCACCTGCCCGGCGACACCGGCCTCGCGCAGTTGCAAGGCCTTCTCCAGCGCGCATTCGTCGAATGGATTGATCGACATCTTCAACCCTGTCGTATCGATCACGCCCGCCGCGTTGACGCGCACGCGCACGTTGGGGTCCACCACGCGTTTGATGGGGACCAGAATGTTGATAGCCATGTGTTGTTCTCCGTAGCCGGCCGGCGGCCTGGTCAGGACACCGCGTCAGGACACTGCGCCCGAGCCATATTTGCCGACCAGCAGCGCGCCGCTTTCGAAGCGGCTCAGCGCGTACGGTTCGAGCGAGACATCGGTGGCGAGGCCCAGCGCATGTTGCGCGAGCAGCTTGCCGACACCGGGCGAGAGCTTGAAGCCATGTCCCGAGAAGCCGAAGCCGACGCTCAGGCCTTCGATATCGGCGACCGGGCCGAGCACCGGGTTCCAGTCGGGCGTGACGTCGTAGACGCCGGTCCACGACGACGCGAGGCCGGCCGTTTCGTAGGCGGGGAAACGCTCGGCCACCTGTGCGCCGACTTCTGCGACGTAGTCGAGCGAGATATCGCCCTGTTCTGTTTCGGGGGCATTGAGGGTTTCGCCGACCACGCCTTCGGACACCAGCATCTGGCTGCCGCCGTAGCTGCGGTAATAGAGCATGCCCGGCGAGCCGAGATCCTTGAAGGCCGGCATCGCAAACGTGTAGCGCGCCTCGCATTCGAGCGCGAGCACGGTGTGGCGCTCCGGCTTGACCGGCAGCGGCACGCCGATCCAGCCGGCGAGTTCCGGCGTCCAGATGTTCTGAGTGCTGATGAGCGCGCCGCAGCCGAACGTGCCGGCGCTGGTTTCGACGCCCACGATTTTGCGGCCTTCACGCACGAGACCGGTCACGCGCGTGTTCTCCATGATCTTCACGCCGTGCCGGCGCGCGGAGCGCGCGAAGCTGGTCGCGACCAGGTAGGCGTCGGCGAAGCCGGCCTCGGGTTCATAGCCGATCAGCGCGGCGTCGTCGAACTGGGCGATCGGCATGCGCTCGCGCGCTTCGTCGCGCGACAGCAACTGGACTTCGATGCCCATGTCCTGTTGCGCGCGCAGCGACGCGGAGAGCGGCGCCAGTTTGTCGCCTTCGGGCGCGCAGATCATGTAGCCGCATTTCACGAGTCCGCACGAGGCTTCTTCGTCGCCGACGTACTCCGCGAAATGGTTGAACGCCGACCACGACGCGCGCGCCAGTTCGACGTTCTGCCGCACCGAGTAGTGCGTGCGCAGCAGGCCCGACGATTGCGAGGTGGTGCCGGCGCCGATGGTGCCCTGTTCGAGCACGAGCACGCTTTGCGCGCCGAGCGAGGCAAGGTGATGAGCAACCGACGCGCCGATCACGCCCGCGCCGATGACGACAAAATCATAGTGGCTCATGGGAGCCCTCCGGGAATAGCAGTGGGCGGATTGTAGGCAGCGGGGCAGCGCCGGCAATTTTGTATTAGCTAAACTAATGACGGTCCCCCATTGATGCTCATGCAATCGATGCCGCGCGCAGACGCGTGCAGGATGGCGGGCAAGAGAACGCAACAGAACGGAAGGGCGAGGCAATGAAACGGAATCCGGCACCGATCGATCTGCGCGCGCTGCAGGCGTTTATCGCCGCTTGCGAGACCGGCTCGATGACGGGCGCGGCGAAGCAGCTCGGCGTCACGCAGAGCGCGATCAGCCAGGCCATCGCGGCGCTGGAGCGCGATCAGGGCGCCGAACTGTTCGACCGCGACAGCCGGCCGCCGCGGCCCAATGCAGCGGGCCGCGCGCTGCTGGAACTGGCAGGCCCGCTGATGGAGCACGCGCTGACAGTCAGCGCGCGTCTCGGCGATGCGACCCAGGCCGGCAAGCTGCCGGTGCGGCTCGGCTGCGTCGATTCATTCGCGGCGACGGTGGGGCCCGAGCTGATCCGGGCAGTCTCCGGCACGCCACGGCAGATCTCGCTGTGGTCCGGCCTCACGCCGGGTCTCAGCCGCCAGTTGCACGAGCGCGAACTCGATCTCGCCGTGTGCACGCAAACGACGCTCGACGACGCGCGGATCGTCGAAGTGCCGCTGTTTTCCGAGGCCTTCGTGGCGGTCGTCGCGAAAAGCCATCTGCGTGGCCGGCGCGACGTCGACTGGCGCACGCTCGCGCTCGAACTGCCGTTGATCCGCTATACGGCGCGCTCGGTGATCGGCCAGCAGATCGAGCGCTTTGCGCGGCATCTGGGTATCGAAAGTCCGAGACGCTATGAATTCGACGCGACCGATCCGCTGCTGTCGCTCGTGACCGCGCGCCTCGGCTTTGCGATTTCGACGCCGCTGTGCCTGTGGCAGGCGCGGCACTACCTGAAGGACATCGCGGTATTGCCGCTGCCGGCCAGCCGGCTCGCGCGGCGCGATTTTTTCCTGCTGTACCGCGAGGGCGCGTGGGATGAGTTTGCGGCCGAGATCGTCGCGCTCACCCGCTCGGTCCTCGACCATTCGATTCACCCGGCTCTCGCGCAGGCGCTTCCGCGCTTGCCGGACGACGCGCTGCGCTGATACTTGACGACAGGAGTTTGACGATGACTGAGCTGTACACGCTCGAACGCGGCGACGCGCCCTTGCTGGTTTCCATCCCGCACCTCGGCACGCGGATTCCGGACGAGCTGCGTTCGCGGTACTCCGATGCGGCCTTGACGCTCGCCGACACCGACTGGCATCTCGACCGGCTGTACGCGTTCGTGCGCGAGCTGGGCGCGACCGTGCTCGGCGCGCGGGTGTCGCGCTACGTGATCGATCTGAACCGGCCGCCCAACGACGAAAGCCTGTACCCGGGGCAGACCACGACCGGGCTGTGCCCGGGCGAGACGTTTCGCGGCGAGCCGGTGTACCGGCCCGGTTGCGAACCCGATGCGGCGGCAAAGCAGCGGCGTGTGGAGCGCTACTGGCGTCCCTATCACGCAGCGCTCGCCGCGGAGATCGAACGGCTTCGCGCGCTCCATCCGAATGTGCTGCTGTGGGAGGCGCATTCGATCGCGAGCGTGCTGCCGAGGCTATTCGAGAGCAGGTTGCCCGATCTGAACCTGGGCACCCAGGACGGCCGCACTGCCGCAACGTCGGTGCAGGCCGCGGCCGAAGCCGGCGCGGCATCGGGTGAATTCACGTGGATCGCGAACGGGCGCTTCAAGGGCGGCTACATCACGCGTCACTTCGGCGCGCCGGAGCGCGGCATTCACGCGATCCAGCTCGAGATGTGCCAGTCCACCTACATGGACGAAGCCGCGCCGTTTGCTTATCTGCCCGAGCGAGCCGAAAGCGTTCAGCCGACGCTGCGCCGCATGGTGGCCGGGGCGCTCGATGCGGTGGTGAAACTCGCGATGCCGGTGGAGCGGGCGTAACGGGTGTAACGGGCGTAACGGGTGTAGCCCCATCGAAGCGACAGGGCCATCCCCCGGCCCTCAAATATCGAGCCCGTACTCGCACGCGTGCACGGCGATCAGCTCCTGCATGATCGTCGCGAAACGCCGCGCGGCCGGCGACATGTTGCGATCCGCGCGCGACAGCAGCGACACGTTGCGCCGCGCGTTCGGGTCGTCGATCGGCAGGAAGCGCAGGCCGTCCACGCCGCCGATGCGCGTCAGGCTCGGCAGCACCGTGATGCCGATCCCTTCGCGCACGATCGACAGCAGCGACAGCGTGCTGCGCGCATGCATGATCTGGCGCTCGCTGATCGCGAGAAACGCGGGCGTATCGATACCGTCGCAAATCCCATTGCCGATGAACGGCCTGTCGCGCAGCGCCTCCCATGGAATCGGGCCGTTCATCTCGCACAGCGGGTCGTCGGTGCGCACGACCAGCGACAGTGGCTCCGAGAACAGCGGCTGCGCGTCGATATCGGGCAGCCGGTGATAGCTCGCAATTCCCCAGTCGATCACTTCGCGGCTCACGGCCTCGATGATCGCGTGCGAGTCCAGATCGCGCACGCGCACGACCGCGGCGTTGCGGTCGCCGCGAAAAGTGCGCAGCGCGTTCGGCAGGAAGGTCAGCGTGATCGACGGCAACACGGCGATCTCGATGCTGCCCGCGCCGTTGTGCATGAACGAGTTGATCGAACGGCTCACGCGGTCGCTGTGCTCCAGCAGATCGCGCGCGTGATCGACCACGAACTCGCCGAAACGCGTCAGGCGCGTCTTGCGCTCGCCCTCGAACAGCGCTCCGCCGAACTCGTCTTCGAGCTGCTTGAGCGTCATCGATACCGCCGACGGCGTGCGGTGAATGCGGTCGGCGGCGGCGCGAATACCGCCTGTTTCGGCGACGGCCACCAGCACCCGGAACTGCGCAAGATTCGTCATCTCGGCCTCGTTTCAGAAAATCTGAACAAAAGTATAGTTTATTAGAATTGACTGAAACAAATTGACGCCGTCTTATAACCGTCATGGACAACATTTCATGTGCGGAGAACGGAAATCAAATCGAATCTGATAGCGGGCGAATGGCGGGTCGCCGCGGACGCCATCGAGAATCTGAACCCGTCCGATACCCACGACGTGATCGGCCGATATGCGCAGGCGGACGCGCAGCAGCTCGACAGCACGCTCGACGCGGCACTGGCGGCGCAACGCGCGTGGGCCGGCCAGGGGCTGGAGGCGCGCGCCGCGGTGCTCGATGCGATCGGGCGCGAACTGATGGAGCGCTCGAAGGAACTGGGCGAACTGCTGTCGCGTGAAGAAGGCAAGCCGCTCGCCGAAGGCGTCGGCGAGGTCTATCGCGCCGGGCAGTTCTTCACGTGGTTCGGCGGCGAAGTGCTGCGTCAGCCGGGCGATTCGATCGCCTCGGTGCGCACCGGTGTCGAGGTCGACGTGCGCCGCGAACCGGTCGGCGTGGTGGCGGTGATTTCGCCGTGGAATTTTCCGATCGCGACCGCGAGCTGGAAGATCGCGCCGGCCCTCGCGTTCGGCAACGCGGTCGTATGGAAGCCGGCCAACCTGACGCCGGCGAGCGCGGTGGCGCTGACCGAAATCATCGCGCGTCAGGCGATTCCGAAAGGGCTCATGAGCCTCGTGATGGGCAGCGGCCGGCAGATCGGTCAGCGGCTCGTCGAGGATGCGCGCGTGGCGGCCGTCACGTTTACGGGCTCGCTCGAAGTCGGGCGCGGTGTGGCCGCCGCGGCGGTGAGCAATCTCACGCGCGTGCAGATGGAAATGGGCTCGAAAAACGCGCTCGTCGTGATGGACGACGCCGATCTCGATCTCGCGGTCTCGCTCGCGATCAACGGCGCGTTCGGCGGCACTGGACAAAAATGCACCGCGTCGTCGCGGCTCGTCGTGCATCGCGGTGTGCACGACCAGTTCGTCGAGAAGCTCGTGGCGCGCACGCGCGAACTGAAGGTCGGCCATGCGCTCGAAGCGGGCACGCAGATCGGTCCGGTGGTCAGCGCGGAACAGCTCGACGCGAATCTGGCCTACGTCGAACTGGCCTCGCGCGAGGGCGCCGAACGGCTGTGCGGCGGCGCGCGCGTCGAACGCGCGACGCCCGGCTATTACATGGAGCCGGCCGTATTCGCCGGCACGCGCAACGATATGCGCATCAATCAGGAGGAAATGTTCGCGCCGATCGCCTGCGTGCTGCGCGTCGACGATTTCGACGAAGCGATCGAGGTCGCCAACGGCACGCCGTTCGGACTGACTGCGGGCATCGTCACGCGTTCGCTCGCACGTGCCTCCGCGTTTCGCGCGCGCTCGCGCTCGGGCTGCGTGATGGTCAATCTGGCCACGGCCGGGACCGATTATCACGTGCCGTTCGGCGGCACCCGGCAATCGAGTTACGGGCCGCGCGAGCAGGGCCGCTATGCGGTCGAGTTCTACACCACGGTCAAGACTTCGTACACGCACGCAGGGGAGGCTGCATGAGCCGTACCGTTACCGGCACTGTCCACTCCGCGAAGCGGATCGTCATCGACGGCATGCAGTTCGCGCGCTGGTCCCGCAAGGTATTCGAGCAGATGCGCGACGGCGGCGTGTGCGCCGTGCACGTGACCGTCGCCTATCACGAGAACTTTCGCGACACCGTCGATTTGCTGGTCGACTGGAACCGGCGGCTGCGTCTGCATGGCGATCTGATCGGCTTCGCGGGCTCGGGCGAGGAGATGGATGCGGTCATCGACAGCGGCCGCACCGCGATCCTGTTCGGGCTGCAGAATCCGTCGTCGATCGAAGCGGACATCGGCCTCGTCGAAATGCTGCACCGGCTCGGCATCCGCTTCATGCAACTCGCCTACAACAACCAGTCGCTGCTGTGCACGGGCTGGACCGAACGCAACGACAGCGGCCTCACGAACATGGGACGCGAGGTGGTGCGCGAGATGAACCGGCTCGGCATGATCATCGATATGTCGCATGCGGCCGAGCGCTCGATTCTCGATGCGATCGAGTATTCGGCACGGCCGGTTGTCGTGAGCCATGCGAATCCGTACGCGTGGCGCAATACCCATCGCAACATCTCGGACCCGGTGCTCGACGCGCTCGCGCAGTCGGGCGGCATGCTCGGGCTGTCGCTCTATCCCGGTCATATGATCCACGGCTCGCATACGACGCTCGACGACTTCGCGCGCATGGTGGCCGGGCTCGCCGAACGGATCGGCCCCGCGCGGATCGGCATCGGTTCCGATCTGTGCCAGGAGCAGCCGCCGAGCGTGCTGGCCTGGATGCGCGAGGGCCGCTGGAAACATGTGGAAACCGACGAGGACGTGACGGGCGGCTTTCCGCCGCAGCCCGACTGGTTCCGCTCGAATCTGGACTTCGGCCAGGTGCGCGGCGGCCTCGAACGCATCGGTTTCGACGCGGCTGAGATCGACGGCATTCTCGGCGAGAACTGGCATCGTTTTCTGCACGACGCGTTGAGTGGACACGCGCCGGCTCCAGGCACGCCGGCCGCGCGTGACGAGCGGAACGATGGCAAGCCGCTGTTCGGCGGCGCGGACGGAGTATGAGCATGAGCACGGAAATCGCATTGCTGACGGCCGACGTCGAAGCGCTCACACGGCGTGCGCTGTTGAACGCAGGCGCCCGCGCGGAGCAGGCCGATGCGCTCGCGGTCTCGGTGGCCGCGGCCGAAGCGGACGGCATCGCCTCGCACGGTCTCGCCTACGTGCCGATCTATTGCGAGCATCTGCGTTGCGGCAAGGTCAATGCCGGCGCCGCGCCGCGCGTGAGCACGCACGGCAGCGTCGTGCGTGTCGACGCGGACGCAGGCTTCGCGCATCTGCCGATCCGGCTTGGCTTCGCCGCACTGGTGCCGCTCGCGAAGCAGCTTGGCGCCGCGGTGATGGCGGTGACGAATTCGTACAACTGCGGTGTGCTCGCCTATCACACGGAAGCGCTTGCGAGCGAAGGGCTCGTCGCGCTCGGCTTCACCAATGCGCCCGCGTCGATCGCGCCGTGGGGCAGCGCGACGCCGGTACTCGGCACCAACCCCTGGTCGCTCGCGGTACCCGACGGCGACGGCGGGGTGCATTTCGTGATCGATCAGAGTTCGTCGACGGTGGCGAAAAGCGAGGTGGTCCGTCATCGCCGCGAGCAGCGGCCGCTGCCCGACGGCTGGGCGCTCGATCGCGACGGCCGGCCTACCAACAGCGCCGACGCCGCGCTCGACGGCGGTTCGATGGCGCCGGCCGGCGGCTACAAGGGCGTCGGCAATGCGCTGATGGTCGAGATGTTCGCCGCCTGCCTCGCCGGCGCGACACCGGGCGTTTCAGCGTCGCCGTTTTCGGGCACGGCGGGCGGCCCGCCGCGCACCGGTCAGTTCTTTATCGCGATCGAGCCGGGCGCGACCTCGGGCGGCGCGTTCGACACCACGCTGCAAGCGGTCATGAAGGCGTTCGCGGCCGCGCCCGGCGCACGTCTGCCGGGGACCCGGCGGCGCGCGGCGCGCACGCGTCATCGCGATGAGCCGATCGCCGTCAACGCGGCCGTGCACGAGGCGGTGGCGGCGCTGGCGGCATAGGCGGGTAGCGCCTGAGAGGTCATGCCGGCTGCGCCGGCTTCAGTTCATCAACGAAGATTGACAAGGGGGACCGATGTTTCGTACCACGTTTCGCATGACCCGACTGATCCGCGCGTTCACCGCCGCCGCGCTGTGCGTGGCCGCGGCGGCCGGCGCGCCGGCTTTCGCGCAGCCGTTGCAGAAAATCGTGCTGCGCACCGACTACAAGTTCAACGGCTACGTCGCGCCGTTCGCGCTGGCGGTGCAGAACGGCTACTACAAGCAGGCCGGGCTGGATGTGTCGATCCAGCAGGGTCAGGGCTCGGGCACGACCGTGCAGACGGTGGCCTCCGGCGCCGACGACTTCGGTCTTGCCGATGCGTCGATCGTCGTGCTCGCCGTGACCGCGCAGAACATCGGCGTGAAGCTCGTCTCCGTCTATACGCAAACGGGGACCATGGGGCTCATCTATCGCGCCAACGCGGGCTTCACCGGCGACCTCAAGCAGTTGCAGCACAAGGCCGTGATCTCCAGTTCGGGCACCGCCGATCTGCGCATGCTGAGTCCGGCGCTCGCGAGCGCGGGCATGAATACCGACGACGTGCAGTTGCAGATCGTCGATTCGAACGCGCGCGTGCCGATGTTTCTGAAGACCAACGGCGCGTATCTGACCGGCTTCGCGACCGGCGACCTGCTGCGTATCCGCAGCCGCATGCCCGACGCGAAGTACATGCCATACGCGAAATACGGCGTGGTTGCCTACGGCACCGGACTGATCGCCAGCGACGACATGCTGCAGAAGCATCCGGACCTCGTGCGCAAATTCGTCGATGCGAGCCGCAAGGGCTGGGAAGCGGCGGTGAAGGATCCGCAAGCCGCCGTCGATGCAAGCCTGAAGCTGTATCCGGACCTGAGCCGCGAGTTCGTGCAGGGCGGCCTCAAGATCGCGCTGGCCGAGCAATTGCATACGGCCGCGACCGCAGCTCATCCGATCGGCTGGACCGACGAGGGCGACTGGAAAAAGATGCTCGACGTGCTGGCGAAATACGCGGGCGTCCACGATCCGAAAGCACCGGCTGCTTACTACACCAATCAGTTCATCGCGCAATAGGCATAGAGGGATAACGAAACAATGAGTACCGCACAGGCAATCTACGAGGCCGTCGCCGCAGAGCAGGTCGATCATGTGTTCTGCGTACCCGGCGAAAGCTATCTCGCCGTGATGGATGCGTTTCACGGCAGCGAGTCGCCGCGCCTGATCGCGACGCGTCACGAGGAAGGCGCGGGTCTGATGGCCGACGCATGGGCCAAGGCGACCGGCAAGACCGGTGTATGCATGGTGACGCGCGGACCGGGTCTCACGCATCTGGCCATCGCGCTGCACACGGCGCAGCAGGACTCGACGCCGCTCGTCGCGCTGGTCGGCCAGGTGCCGTCCGACGTGCGTTATCGCGAGGCGTTCCAGGAAATGGACGTGGTCGCGTATGCACGGCCGATGGCGAAGTGGGCGCTCGAAATCGGCCGTGGCGACCGCGCCGCCGAGCTCATGCAGAAGGCGTTTCACGTGGCGCGCAGCGGCCGGCCCGGTCCGGTGGTCGTGAGCCTGCCGGAAGATGTCGACCGCGATCGGGCGGTGTCGGCGCCGGCGCGCGCGGCGGCCATCGCGTATCCGGCGGCGCCGTCGCCCGATGGTATCGAGGCGGCCGCCGCGCTGCTGCGCGCGGCGAAGCGGCCCTGCATCGTGGTTGGCGGCGGTGTGACGCGCGGTGGCGCGAGCGCCGACGTGGTCGCGCTGGCGGAGAAAGCCGGCGCCGCGGTGTTTACGGGCTGGAGACGTTTCGACGCGTTTCCGAATAACCATCCGCAGTATCTCGGGCCGATGCCGGTCTTGCCGGCCGATCTCGCCGCGCCTTTGCTGGAAGCCGACGTGATCGTCGCGATCGGCACGCGGCTCGGCGAATACACGACGAAGTCGTATAGCTGGCCCGTCGCCGGTCAGCGGCTGATTCATATCGATCTGTCCGCCGAGGATACCGGTGGCGGCTGGGCCGGTGCCGATGTCGCGATCGTCGCCGAAGCGCGCGCGGCCACGCGTGCCTTGAGCGCGGCGCTCGACGGCGCGGGTGCGAGCGCAAGCGCCGCGGCCCGCATCGACGCAATCGCGCCGCTCAGGGCGCGTTACGTGCAACGCACGACGCCGCGCGCCTTCGACGCCGGTGCGCCGCAGCAGATGATCAGTCTCGAAGGCGTGTATCACGACATCCTGCGGCTGCTGCCCGAGCACGCGAGCATCGCGAGCGACGCCGGAACCTTCGGCGGCTGGCTCATGCGCTACTACCGCTGGAACCAGCCGCGCACGCTGTTCGCGCCGACCGCGGGCGGCATGGGCTACGCGCTGCCGGCGGCGATCGGCGCCAAGCTCGCGCGGCCCGATGCGCCAGCGGTTGCATTCGCCGGCGACGGCGGCTTCGCGATGACGATGAGCGAACTCGAAACGGCGGTGCGGCTGCGTCTGAAGGGCTTCGTCGCGCTCGTGTTCAACAACAGCAACTACGGCACGATCACGATGCACCAGAAGCGCGAGTTTCCGGGCCGCACCGTGGCAACGGAACTCGGTTCGATCGATTTCGCGATGCTGGCCGAATCGATGGGCGCGCGTGGTTTCACCGCGCGTACCAATGCCGAATTCGCCGATGCGTTCGGCCGCGCGCTCGCGCACGACGGCCCCGCCCTGATCAACATTCTTTACAGCCCGGATCGGCTCGCGCCGTGGGCGGACGAGCGTGCATCATGAGTCAGCCGCTGAAAATCGATGACGGGCGGCGACCGCTCGAACTGGTGCCGGGGCAACGCGCGGCCGCGCCTCAGACGCGGGAGGTCGCGATCTGCGTCGATCAGGTGTCCAAGCGCTTCGGCTCGAAACGCGGTGACGTGCAGGCCGTCAGCGATGCGTCGCTGACGATCGGGCGCGGTGAGTTTGTGTCGATCGTCGGTCCGAGCGGCTGCGGCAAGAGCACGCTGCTCAATATGATCGCGGGCCTGATGCCGGTCAGCGACGGCCGCATTGACGTGTTCGGCAAGCCCGTCACGGGGCCGGTGCATGAGCTCGGCGTGGTGTTCCAGCAGCACCTGCTGCTGCCGTGGCGCACGATCCTCAGCAACGTGCTGCTGCAGATCGAAGTGCGCAAGCTCGATCGCGCCGAGTATCTGCCGCGCGCGCGGCAACTGCTGCAGCGGGTCGGGCTCGGCGATTTCATCGACCGTTTCCCGGATGAACTGTCGGGTGGCATGAACCAGCGCGCGGCGATCGTGCGCGGCCTCGTGCACGATCCCGACGTGCTGCTGATGGACGAGCCGTTCGGCGCGCTCGATGCGATGACGCGCGACCAGATGTGCCTCGACTTCCATCAGCTCTCGCGCGAGCAGGGCAAGACCGTGCTGTTCATCACGCATTCGATCAGCGAGGCCGTGTTCCTGTCGAATCGCGTCGTCGTGATGTCGCCGCGACCGGGACGCATCGAGGAAATCGTGCCGATCGAACTGGACGGCGAGCGCCACGTCGACATGCGCGACGAGGCGGAATTCACGCGCTATACGCGGCACATTCGCCGTACCTTCGAACGGATGGGCGTATTGAAAGAGGAGCGTCGTCGATGAACCAGAGTTCCGCATCCGATGGCGCGCTGCGCCGCTCGCTCGGCTCGCTGTGGGCCCGCTTTCCGGTGCTCGCGGTCCTGATCGTGATCATCGCCGCGTGGGAAGCGGCGGTCGACATCGGCCACGTGCCCTCGTATCTGCTGCCGCCGCCGAGCAGCATCTGGGTCTCGCTGATCGAGCATCGCGCGAATCTGTTGACGCACACCTGGGTCACGCTGCTCGAAACGCTGGCCGGCTTCGGACTTAGCATCGCGATCGGCGTGCCGCTCGCGGCGCTGATCGTGTACTCGCGCGTGTTCGACCGGATCGTCTATCCAATCCTGATCGCGTCGCAGTCGGTGCCGAAGGTTGCGCTCGCGCCGATCCTGCTCGTCGCGCTCGGTTATGGAATCCTGCCGAAGATCATCGTCGCGTTCCTGATCGCGTTTTTTCCGGTGGTCGTGAATACGGTCAGCGGTCTCGCCTCGGTCGATCGCGACACGCTGAAGCTGATGCGCTCGATGGGCGCAACGAAGCTGACCGTGTTCAGCAAGGTGCGTTTTCCGCATGCGGTGCCGAGCATGATCGCCGGCTTCAAGGTGGCGATCGCGCTGGCCGTGGTCGGCGCGGTGGTCGGCGAGTTCGTCGGCGGACGCTCGGGGCTCGGCTATTACATGATGCTCGCGACCGGCAATTTCGACGCGCCGCTCGTGTTCGCGTGCGTGGTCGTGCTGACCGTGATGGGCATCGTGCTGTTCTACGCGGTCGGCCTGCTCGAACTGCTGATGGCGCGCTGGAACCGCTCGGCGCGCATCGCGCGCGCGGCGGAACTCGGCGGCGCGTTCGGGATGTGACGGCCGCCATGACACGTTCCTTTTCTTCCGCGCGGCACGGCGCCGGACTGATGGAGCTGACCCAGCTCGGTTCGGTCTGGCCCACCAAGTTCAGCTTCGCGCATTCGTTTCTGCGCATGGTGTGCCGCATGGACTTCTCATGCGAGATCAGCGACAAGCGTCTCGACGAGGCGGGCCGCGGGCATATTGCCTATCGCGCGCGGCTCGCGGGCCACACGCTGACCTTTGTCGTGTTCTCCGATCCGCTGCCCGAGGATCTGCAGCAGGACCGCATTATCGCGACGCGCTGGGACGCGTGGGCAGCGCTGTTTCTCGGCGAGCCGCCGGCGGATGACATCGCGCAGTCGCGCGAGCAGATCCAGCAGGTGACATGGGGACGCGCGGCACCGGGCACGATTACGTGGTCGCGCGCGAATCGCAGTGCGCGTCTGTTCGAGCACGTGGTGGCATCGCTCGCGGCGGGGCGGCAGCCCGACCCGCGGCAGTTGAATCAGGTCGGCTATCTGATCCGTACGACCGGCTTCAGCGGCAATGGCCGCAACGGCATGCACGATTACGCGTATCTGCGCGAGATCGGCCATCCGCTGCAGGCGCCGTATCACGCGCAGATGCTGGCCGCGTACCTGTGGCGGGAATTCGGTTACGACCTCGCGCTGCATCTGGCGCGCGTGCGTAATCCCCATGCGGTCGATCTGTCCGACGAGTCGCGGCGCTTCGTCGGCGTGGGCAACTCATCGGGGATCGGGCTCGTGCCGTTCGTGGTCCGGCATCCGCGTTTGCTGGACCGCTGGATCGGCGCGCGCGAACAGGCTCTCGCCGATATGTACGGCGAAACTTTCGATGCCGCCGATGCCCGTTGCGACGAGTTCGAACGGCAGATCGCGCGGGCCATCGACTATTTCGCGCACGAGCCGAGCGGCGAACTCGACGAGTTCGTGGCGAGTGACGTGCTCCATGCCGAATTGCGCCGCGCACGCGAGCGGTTCGTCGCGCTCCGCTCCGCATGGCGGCCCGATGGCTGCGCCGCCGCTAATCCGGTCGTCGAACTGATTGGCAGCGAGCGGGCCCGCAGCAGCACCGAGACCGTTGAGTTGCTGCATTCGCTGCTGCTCGAATGTCACGACGGCGGCAATGTCGACGGCGGCGCGCTGCATGCCGACGAATCATTGCCGTTCGATCCGGCGCTGCGGGCCGGCGTGCTGCGCGACCGGATCGAAACGCAGCTCGCCTGGGTCAGCCGCTTTGGCGCGCAGGTGGAGCGGCCGTTCTTCTGGTACGCGTCGGAGGAGAACATGGAGCCGCGGCGTGGCTGCCGCAATCTCGACGAAGGCGAGCAGTACGCGCTGCCCGTCGACGTCATGGGCCGCGTGGAAGAACTGCTGACGAAGCTGCGCGCCGCGCCGCCGGAGCAGACGCTCGGCCGCTTTCTGATCGCGCATCCGGACATGCGCTTCATGGTCGGCTGGGCCAGCACGCTCGCCGATTCGCACTATGCGATTGCCCGTACTGATCTGCTCGCCCAGGACTTTTCTCCGCTGCGCATCATGCGTTTCCAGTTGGCCACCTACGGCATGCTGAAGTTTCGCCCGCGTTCGCGAACCTGGCTGCGCGCGACGCTGTTCCAGGGCGCGGGCCTGCCGCGCGAACTCGCCGCGGGCCATGCCGGCGACGGGCTGTTACCAAAAGTGCCGGGCAATTACGAGTCGATGGAGGAACCGCTTCTTGGAGAATGAACTGTTATCGGCGCCGGTTCGCCTGTCCGGCAAGGAAGTGCCGGGGCTGGCCGCGCGCGTGCTCGGCACTGCGCTGATGCCCTGGGGTGCGAGCGGCGGCGCGGCGGAAGCGATCGAATTCGGCGAATTCACGAGCGGCGGCCGCTTGAGCGCGCTCGCAGGTCAACTCTATAGCTTCGACGCGGCGATGTGGCGTGCGCCCGAGATCGTCGCCGAGTATGACGACTGCGCGGTGGGCGACGCGCGGGGCGGCTCCGCGCTGTTCTTCGGCGCGGCGCTGGCCGACTGGCTGTGTGCGTGGAGTTCGCAACGCGGACGGGTCGCGGTCGCGCTGCGCAACGTCGCGCATCCCGGCGATCTGCATGCAGTTCCGTACTGGCTCGCGCGACACGGCTATGCCGGGGTCGTGGTGGCCGGTTTGCCCGCGGGTGAGACTGCGGGCGGCGTCTTGCACGCGACCGTATTCAGCGCGGCCAGCGCCGAAGGGACAGGTTGGCGCTATGCGGCTTCGCACGAGCCTGGCGCGGTGCCGGCGGCGGCTCGCTCGTTTCTGGCGGCGTTGCAACACGGCACGCCATCGCAAGCAACGTTTCGCGCGTTGCTGCAAGGCGATGACGTGCTGCTAGCGGACGAACCCGACGTTACATGGCTCGGCGAAGCTGACGCGGTGATCGTCGCCTCGCCGCCGCAGCCGTTGGCCGTTCTTGCCGGCGACGCCTGCGCGTACACGATCGATTCGACCCGCTTCGATGCGCTCAAGGCCCGCGTCAGAGCTGACGGATGGACGATTCCGCGCGCTGAATGGGAGCAGTTGATGCGCTTCGCCGACCGGAGTCTGATTCGTACCTCCGAGCGCTCGCGTGAAGGCGCGGGTTGATTTCATAACAAAGGACAGTGGAATGAAGATTGTCATCGTGCATCACCATGTGTTGCCGGGACTGCATGAAGCGGCACGCGCACGGATCGGGGAAGTCACGCGGCGGATGAGTTCGCAGCAGGGACTGATGTTTCGCCATGTCGGCATGCGCGACGGCATGCCCGACTGCCTGAGTTCCGTCACGGGATGGCGCAGCGAGCAGGATTGCGCGACATGGGAGGCGTATCGCGATACGCTGCCGCCGATCGACGGCGAGGCCCCCTATGCAAAGGTCGAGGAATTGGCGGTGCTCGTTACGTCGCCCGATAGCCGAGAACGCGGCCCGACTGATGGGGAGTAGCCGGGAAAGACCGCCTTCAGGGCGGTTTCATTGCGTATTTGATAAGTACTACAAATTCTATAGGCGGGGAATCATGGCGCGGGGTGTCGAGGAAAGACGGTGGCTATTGCAGTAGGAGGCAGACGCAAAGGGATCCGGCTTTCACCTAGACAGCTGGATGGACTGAAGATGAAATGGCGTTTCATATATAAATTAATAAGGATGGCAGAGTGAAAAAGAAATGGATGTTTCTCGTACTTTGGACTGTGTCGGGTTACGCGTCCGCGCAAAGTTCGGTGACGTTGTTCGGCCAGATCGACGAGGCGATTGCCTACATCAACAATGCGGGCGGCGGCTCCTCGGTCCGAATGCGAAGCGGTACCTGGGTTGGCTCGCAGTGGGGCTTGACCGGTAACGAGGATCTCGGCGGTGGATACCGGGCCTTTTTCCGCCTTGAGAACGGCTTCGATCTGAACACCGGCAAGCTCGGGCAAGGCGGCCGTCAGTTCGGGCGCCAGTCGTATCTCGGAATCGGTTCGCCGTACGGCAGTCTGACGTTCGGGCGCCAGTACGATACGGTCGTCGATTATGTCGGGCCCATCATGGCCAACGGCCGCGGCACCGCGCCTGTCTACGATATCGACAATACGGGTAACGACTGGCAGACCAGTAATTCCGTCAAATACACGACGCCGGTGTATCACGGGTTTTCGGCCGGCGCGCTCTATTCATTCGGCGGCGTTCCCGGGCAATTCTCGACCAACAGCGTGGTGAGCGCAGGCGGTGGCTACAACGAGGGTCCGTTGCAGGTTGGCGCGGCTTACACGTCCGTGCGTAATCCGTACGCAACGTGGTTCGACAGCACCGGCGCCTCGAACATACTGATCTTCGGCCCCTATCTTCAGGCTGCGCGCGACCTGAATATCGCGGCGGGAGGTGTCGCCTACAAGTTCGGTAACCTTATCGGACGCGTTGGCGTTTCTCACTCCGTCCTGACGCAGTCGGTCAATGGCGCGGACACGCAGTTCAACATCTATATGGCCCAGGCCGACTATTGGATGCGACCGGATATCCGGCTGGGCGCGGCGGTGGATCTGATTTACGGCAACATCGGCTCGTTGGACCAGCATCCGAATTATCAGCAATACAATCTCGTCGCGGATTATTACTTATCCAAGAGCACCGACCTCTATATGTGGGCGATCTATGGAACGGCGGGCGGCGGAGCGACACGCATGCAGATCGGGCAACTGCCCGCGTCGACCACCGACAAGCAGTTCAACATCAATTTTGGCATTCGGCATCGTTTCTGACGAGTCCCAGTGCCGCCGAGCCGGTGAGGGGGCACTGAAATTCTGACCGAGAGTCTGTGGATAGTCAGGCGTCTGTTTTCGAATGAGGTGCCTCTAATATTTAATCGTCCGTTGTGGCTGAAGCTCGTCGGCCGCGGTCCAACGCGTCCATCGGGTGCCCAAGGGTAAGGAGCGACCGGGCTAGGTGAAGAGCGCTGCAAGACCGCGCGTCGCGCGTGCCGGCCGCCTCCACAAGGTCAATCAGAGCCTCGATCTCCGCCGTGATACTCGCCCACCTCAAATACCCGTCACGGGCGATACTGTTTCGCAGGGCCGTCGCTTGCACCCTGCAATCTTCATGTCCGCACGGCGAGCCGTCCACCATCACCTGCGATTCCGGCATCCCATGCTGTGAGGCGCAGCACGCGAAATCCCTGAATGGCCGCTCTCGGGCGGCAAAGTCCTGACGTTCGATTAAATTCCTTGAAAGACAGTAACGGGCCAATAAAAATGTATTCAATTCCACATAATTGCGGCCATTCGACCCTTCGTTTCGGGACAGCTGGGTCGCTCGGGGGGGCATAGCATGAAAGCTGTGAGTGGCGTAGGTCAATTGGCCTCTACCGGTAAAGGCAGCGCATAGCTCAACTACGTGAGACGCATCCGGTTTCTTGAGCCGCGCATTCTCTTCCTGAAGCTCCTTCAGTTCGCGGACCCGGTTCGTCTGGGCCCGCGCCGAGCTTCATCCAGCGGAAGTACTCTGCTCGGAGATTCCCAGTTGCCGGATCAGATCTGCTACCGGCATGCGCAGCCATCACTGCTTGAGCGCCGCAACGATCTGCTCCACCGAGCACCGGTTGCGTTTCATCACCAAGCTCCCGCGTGGTGGGAAAATTGCTCCACTACGCAAACACTCATTTCTGTCTAGGATTCCTGCAGCAGATCGCGCTTCCAGACGATATCCGAAGCGCGCTTTGTGGACTAAATCGATCAGTATGGGTCGAAGGGGTCCGCTAGTTGGGACGAACGTCGCGACGATTGCGGGTCCGATCACTGGCGATGGCGATGCGGCAGGATGGTCAATGGTGTCACTCCAGCGCGCGGCGGAGGGGGCAAACCCCGTATCTCGGGGGCGAGCACGGCGGGATTTCTAGTGCGGATTACGTACGCATCCGATGCAAAAGACGCTATCTAAAAGGCCAACGTCGCCATCTCCGCATATGCCTGGCAGGACGGCTTGCTCGATCATTGAAGTCAGTGGATTTTTCGCGAGGTCGGGCGTTTCCTATGAAATCCTTGAACACAACGCGGAGCACCGACCACAGTGCAACGTCCGCTCAGTCCAAGCGGAAAGGCCGCACTCATCGGTGGCGGAGCGGGACGCGCTGGCACCCATATCTCAGACAAGGGTGGAAGCTGCTACCAGCAACGTCGTCGCGTCAGATCGCGTTCAATCGAGAATGCCTGCGCCTTCCCCGAACGTTCCCTCAAGAGCGGCATTCGCAGCAACCACCTCCCGTTGCACGCCCAAACGCCCGGTTTTTCACGAGAAGATAGTTATTATGGAATCCGAAAACAGTCGGCTGCGAACCTCGTCGCCGTCTTCAGATCTGTCGCAAAATTGGGCTTTTAGGAGATGCGAAGTCGCGTTACAAAGTGGTGGCGCAAGGTGTGTCCCCTAACACGTGTACTGACCTGACGAGGCGACGTGCATCCTCGGTTCTGGCTCGCTTAGCGAGGTTCGCGTGAAAAATTGCGCCTCCATGAACTGCATGTGAGTGGTAATGTCATCGCACGCGCCACCCATCTCCCAGCTCTTCGACGGTATAACCTGCGATTTCCTTGTAACTTGCAGTGATACTTTGCAACTCCAAGTCATCAATGATGCCGGAAAGTGACTCGAACGGTTGCCCGTTCGTCCGTTCATGAACGATCTGCAAAATCTTATCCGGCGGCGCCTTCCGGTTGGTCAGCACGACGTCACCCGTCACCTTGACTCGCTCCTTGTCGTATGCGAGAAGTGCATCGGGTCCAACACCAAGTTCGACGAGATATGCGCACAGCACATCCGCGTCCACAATTGCCTGACCGGCGCCGTTGGAACCGCGAGGCACCATTGGATGCGCGGCATCGCCGAGCAAGGTCAGGCGGCCGAAGGTCCACTGTGGAAGTGGATCCTGATCGACCATGGGGAACTGCAATATACCGCTCGTTGCCTCGATCATCGCTGCGACATCGAGCCATTCGAAGTGCCAGTCCTTGAATGCCGGAAAAAAATCGTCCAGCTGTCCCGCACCATTCCAGTCACGGCGAGCCGGTTGAGGAGAATCGAGCTCCGCAACCCAGTTCACCAGTTGACGACCTTGGGCATCCGCATCATTCCTGATGGGGTAAATGACCATCTTGCCGACCCCTGGTACAAGAGCACCCGCTCGTACCATAGTTGCGCCGCTCAGGAAGGGCTCCCAATGAACCGCGCCACGCCACATGTTCACGCCAGAGTATCTGGGCATGCCCTCATCCGGGTAAAACTGCTTGCGAAGGGCTGAGTGAAGACCATCGCATGATATTGCGACCGAGGCTTTCACCGTATAAGCATTCTCATTCGAATCGACGAAGCGGACCGAGGCCTCAGTATCCGAACTCGCCGCACCGACACATCGCCGATCAAACACGACGGCTTCATTACCAAGGCGTTCGCGCACCGCGTCGAGCAAAGCGAGCTGGAGATCGCCGCGATGGATCGAAAACTGCGGCGTACTATAACCGGCCGCCGTTCCGGTTGCTTCGCGATAGATGAGTTGCCCGTGTCGGTTGAAAAAGGCCGCTTCCTTGGTCGCAACCCCTAGTTTGCCTAAACGATCATTCAATCCAAGGCGTCCCAGCACGCGTGTCGCGTGTGGCAAAACGTTGATCCCGACACCGAGCGGACGGATTTCCTGAACCGATTCATAGACTCGGCAGGCAATGCCAGCCTCATGCAACGCAAGCGCCAGTGTCAGTCCGCCGACGCCGGCACCGATCACCAACACTTCACATTCTTTTGACATCCCAGCCTCCTGCACTCGTGTGCAAACAAAAAACAATAATTGACAGACGTCTGATCAATAATATGGACCAAAACGCTAGCTGTCAATCGTGCAAGCGAATACAGTCGAGGCGGCCAAAAGAGAGGAGGCGTCCGAGCTACGCTAAAATTGATCGAGATAAACTCTCAGAATCTCCGTCAGTCATGGCAAAAAAAAATGCGCCTCAGTCTCCCTCCAACTTCTTGCTGGAGGAGTTATACCGTCGTCCTGGCTTTCTGATCCGGAGGGCACACCAGATCGCGATGCACATGTTCATCGAGGCATGCGGGCCTCTGGATCTCACGCCTAGCCAGTACGGTGTGTTGTACATCCTGAATCTAGTTGGGCCGATCAGCCAGATCGGTGTCGCTCGCCTCATTGGCCTCGACCGTTCGACTACGGCGCTCGTAATCAAACTGCTCACTGAGCGCGGCCTCGCGATGAAATCCCCCAGTTCGCTCGATGCCCGCAAAGTCGAAATTCTAATAACTACTGACGGCAAAAAGGTGCTTCGGCAAGCCTCCGCAATGGCTGAAAGCGAAAAGCAGTCACTTCTCGCGCCATTCTCTGGAGAGGAAGGCCGTATATTTCTGTCGCTGCTGGACAAGTTCGTCAGCTATCACAATGCGAACACGCGCGTCACAATCGCCGGGTCGATCGATTCATAGCATCCTGGATCTGGTGATTGTCGGTACTTCCATTGGTCCAATCGATTTTGAAGCGGGCGCTGGCGCACCGTTGCCACTCCCGCAGCGCCTCAACTCAATACATCAGACTCCATAGCAGCTAGTACCTGTTTACGTCATTCCTCGGGCAAACCCTGGCGTATAAACTTTGACAGACGTCTGCTTAAATGCCAAGATTCGAGCGTCGATCGTGAGGCAGCGTCAAATGTCGTTGACTTTGCCTGCTTAAGATCATCTGAAACACGACGCCATCCGACGCGAATGATCGGATCGAGATTGAGCGGCATGAAAAGACGCGTTTGAGCGCGTCACTGGAGACCTGATGCAATACGTTGATATCACGCGCCTTGTCGATGAAGGGCCGTTCGGAAGGACACGTTTCCTCGTCGCGCTACTTTGCTGTTTCGCGGTCTTTACCGATGGATTCGATACCCAGGCTATTGGTTACATTGCACCGGCCCTAGTCTACGAATGGCACATATCGAAGCCAGTGCTGGCTCCCGTATTTGCGTCGAGCCTGATCGGACTGATGTTCGGTTCACTGATTTTCGGTTCCTTTTCCGATCGGAAGGGACGGAGGATGGCACTGATCATCAGCGTCGCTATATTCGGCATGTTCTCGTTGCTCACCGCAACCGTGAACTCAGTCGGCGCACTTCTTGCCATGCGATTTCTGACCGGTTTGGGGCTGGGTGGCGTAATGCCGAACGCCGTCGCCCTGACATCCGAGTACGCTCCTGCGCGCATCCGCAGCACGGTCGTGATGTGCATGTTCTGTGGCTTCTCACTAGGGGCCGCGTTGGGCGGAATCGCGGCTGGTGCACTGATTAACGAATTGGGTTGGCGCAGTGTACTGATTGTCGGAGGCCTCACTCCGCTTGCTCTCGTCCCGCTGCTGTTGATCTATCTGCCAGAGTCACTTGATTTCATGGTGGCGAAATGCGTCCCACGTGTGCGCATTGAAGCGGCAATCGCACGAATCGCTCCGGAGACCGCGTTCACACCGGACACGAACTTTACTCGTCAGGCGACGGATCTGCCTGTGTCGTCTGTAGCCCAGCTTTTTTCATACGGGCGTGCAGCAACCACTTTGATGTTCTGGCTCATTTTTTTCATGAGCCTCCTGCAGCTTTACTTGTTCTCGAGTTGGCTGCCGATTCTGCTCCACGAGAGTGGTCTGACGGTCAGTGCGGCGGCTACGACTAGCAGTTTCTTCCAGATCGGCGGTGCATTGGGAACCTTGCTGCTCGGGCGCTTCATCGATCGGCTCCGCCCCTTTGTCATGTTGTCGGTTGTGTATCTGGGCGCAGCGGCTTCGGTAGTGCTACTTGGTTTGAGCGTGCGTGGCGGATACCTAGCATTGGCGCTCGCGATCCTCGCTGCGGGATTCTGCATCGTTGGTGGTCAGATTGCTGCTAACGCGCTCGCGGCTCGTACCTACCCCACCTCGATTCGGGCTACCGGCGTCGGTTGGGCGTTTGGCGTCGGACGACTGGGTTCCATTGTGGGGCCGCTCCTTGGTGGCGCGCTGCTTGCGCTCAAATGGGATCCTGCGCAGTTGTTCACTCTCGGATGTATTCCCGCTCTCGTCGCCAGCATTGCGTCTATGGTGCTGCATTCGCGCGGGGCGATACATGACTCGACGCCTAGGCAAGAAACATTGCAGTCGCGAAATATCTGAATTGACCTCGGCTCCAGCGGGCGCACCAGATCCGCCTCATATGACGGATAGTGCGCGTGGACCACGAGGTACAAAAAAGGAGATGTACATGACCGTCAATCATCCCGTCGCATCGCGCGCGACCTACTACGAGAAGATCGCGCGCAGTGGTATGGCTCCGCTTTGGGAGTCGCTGCACACCCTCGTGCCGAAGACGCCACAGCCGAAAGCGCTTCCGGCAATTTGGAGATACTCGCAGGTGCGTGATCTCGTGATGCAGGCGGGTGCTGTTATCAGCGCCGAAGAAGCAGTACGTCGGGTGCTTGTCCTCGAAAATCCAGGTCTTCCCGGGAAGTCCAGCATGACGCCGAATCTGTACGCAGGGCTGCAATTGATTTTGCCCGGCGAGATTGCCCCCAGCCATCGCCATACCCAATCGGCTCTGCGGTTCATCGTCGAAGGGAAGGGTGCGTGGACAGCCGTCAATGGAGAGCGTACGACGATGCATCCCGGCGACTTCATCATCACGCCATCGTGGACGTGGCATGACCACGGAAATCCGTCAATCGAAGACGGTGGTGAGCCGGTCGTGTGGCTCGATGGTCTTGATATTCCGCTTGTCGCGCAGATGGATGCTAGCTTTGCAGAAAACTATCCGGAGGCCACGCAGCCGGTCGCGCGTCCAGAGGGCCACAGCTTCGCTCGCTTCGGGCACAACATGGCACCCGTACGGTATTGCGCCTCAGATTCCACTTCGCCAATTTTCAGCTATCCCTATGAGCGTACCCGCGAGGCGCTCGAGACCCTGCGTCGCGGGGGCGAACTGGACGAATGGGACGGGGTGAAACTACGCTATGTTAACCCCACGACGGGGAGCTGGCCCATGCCAACTATCGCGACGTTCATGCAGTACTTGCCTCGCGGCTTCGAGGGGCGGACCTACCGCAGCACAGATGCAACGGTCTATTGCGTCGTCGAAGGGACGGGGTGCGTGAAAATCGACAAAGATGAATTTACCTTCGCACCGCACGATGTCTTCGTCGTACCCTCGTGGGTACCGGTGCAATTATCGGCATCGACGGAAAGCGTGCTTTTCAGTTACTCGGATCGCCCGGTTCTCGACGCGCTGAATCTGCTGCGCGAAGATCGAAGCTAGGATTCCAGATTTCGTTACATCGCGTCGCAGCGACGGCGCGTTCGATTTTTCCATCAATGGACGCGAATTCATCATGTCATTTGTTTTTCCACCCGAATTGCCTGTCGCTGTACGTGTTGCTGGGAGCGACGCTCAAATAGCTGTGCGCCGAGTGTATTGCGTGGGCCGAAATTACGCAGCGCACGCACGCGAAATGGGCTTTGATCCTGATCGCGAGCCGCCGTTTTTCTTCTGCAAGCCCACCGACGCTGTTGTGCCCGTTGCGTATGACGAAACTCTCAATCTCGCGTATCCGTCGCAAACGCAGAACTACCACTACGAAGCAGAGCTCGTCGCGGTGATCGGCAAGAGCGGCTCGGATATCTCTATTGAGCAGGCGAACGACTACGTATGGGGGTACGCCGTCGGGCTCGACATGACGCGCCGCGATTTGCAGATGAAGATGCGCGAGATGGGGCGTCCGTGGGAGATCGGTAAGGCCTTCGACCGCTCCGCCCCAATGGGACCGATCCATCCAGCGAGCGTGGTAGGTCATTTCGAAACGGCTGCGTTGTGGCTAACGGTCAATGGCGAGACCAAGCAGACGAGCGACGTTTCGCACCTTATCTGGTCGGTTGCCGAGACAGTGGCTTATCTTTCGAAATTCTTCCGTCTTGAGCCAGGCGACGTGATTTTCACTGGAACACCTGAAGGAGTGGGCCCGGTGAAGACGGGGGACACTATAAAGGTCGGCGTCGACCGGCTCGGTGAGCTCACAGTGCGCGTCGTATGACGGCACGCGCTTGTACAGAAAGGACATCGCATCGTGCAACTTTACAGCTTCTTCAACAGTTCGACCTCGTATCGCGTCCGCATAGCTCTTGCTCTCAAAGGGCTTGCACACGAGACGCTGCCCATCAACATCCGTGTCGGCGAGCATCGAGCAGCGGACTATGTCGCTAACACGAATCCATCCGCATCGGTGCCTGCTCTCGTTGATAACGATTTCAGACTCGGTCAGTCCATTGCGATCATCGACTATCTGGACCAGACACATCCCGAGCCACGCTTGATCCCACTCGAAGCGCACATGCGTGCTCGTGTGCTTGAGCTCGCGATGTTGGTTGCTTGCGACATGCATCCGGTCAATAACGTGCGCGTGTTGCGCTATCTAGATGCAGAGTTGAATGTCACACCGCAGCAAAAGCGCACATGGTATCAACACTGGATTGCGGAAGGAATGGCAGGCGTCGAGAGACTCCTTGACCGCAGCAACTCCGGACCTTGGTGCTTCGGTGAGCAGCCGACATTGGCCGATGCGTGCCTGGTGCCGCAGGTTGCTAACGCGCTGCGCATGGATTGCGATCTCAGCGCGTTTCCGCGAAGCCTCGCAATCTATTCTCTTGCCGCGGAGCATCCCGCATTTTTGCAAGCTTCGCCCGCCAAGCAGCCTGACTATGTCGAGTAGGGCCAGGTAGAAAGTCGTCGGACTGAAAGACGATCCCGTGGGCGTCATCAGGCACAGCAGATACGCACTGTACGAGTCGACGAGCTAGATGAATGACCTGCGTGCCAGCAGGATGGAGTTGTCCGTCCAAAGGACGGGCCCGTTCTGGGCGGACAACAAGAAGCGTACCTCCATGTAAGAAGGACCTTGGAATAAGGTCGGACAGTCGGAGAATCTGTGCGACAAACTCTACCTAGTGCTATTTTTTGTCCATTTTATTTTGTAGTACAAATAATTTAAAAAAGGAATAATTCGATGAAAAGCCAGATCTCCACGCGGTCGTTCAAAGCTTTTTTTGCATTTGGTATTGGGTTCTGTTGTACAGCGCACGCACAATCTTCCGTTACGTTGTACGGCATCGTCGATTCGGGAGTTACCTTTGCTAACCATAGCGCCGTGCCGCCAGGATCATCGGGGACGCAGTTTGCCCTCGGCACGGGGAGTCGTCAAAATTCACGGTGGGGTTTTACCGGCAAAGAAGACTTGGGTAACGGCCTACACGCGATATTTACCCTTGAGTCTGGCATGGCGATGAACACGGGTGCCTTGCAGCAAGGAGGGCGTTTGTTTGGGCGTCAGGCGTTCGTCGGCCTAGAGTCAAGCAGCTACGGGGCACTGATGTTTGGTCGTCAGCAGGTCCCGATGTATCGCTATGGCCTTGCGCTCGATCCGCTGAACTACTCGAGCTTCGGTTTCTCCGCGCAGGATGCACAGTTCGTGGGCCGTGCGGATAACGCGGTGTCTTATCTCGGGCACTATGGACCGTTTGAACTGAACGCGCTATACAGCTTCGGCTATGAATCGGTTGCCGCTAGTGTACCGGTGCCTGGAGCGTTTCGCGTTGGCAAGCAATTCGACTTCGGCGGCCGCTACGTACAGGGACCGCTCAATCTAACATTCACTTATGAACAGCGGCAAGGTTTGGCTGTCGCATCGGCTGACAATAGCGAGCGTCGCTATCTGCTTGGCGGTTCGTACAAGATCGAAAAAGCGACGTTATATGGCGGCTACGAGTTGTTGCTGAACGATATCAATACGACGCTCGTCGCCTCGCCCCCGCAGTACATGGTGTTTGGGGGCGTACGCTATCTGGTAACCCCGGCGCTCGATGTGGCAGCCGCTACTTACTATCATTCGTACCGCAACGTTTCCGCGCACGCACTTAGTACCGGTCTTAATGCCGATTATTGGCTATCGAAGCGTACGGCGCTGTACACCAACGTCACCTACGTTATCAACAGCTCGAAAGCTGCGATGAGCGCGACCGGGTGGGGGACACCTATCGCAGTGACAACCGCTGCTACAGGGGCGAACCAGTTGGCGATCGCGGTCGGCGTCATGCACAAGTTTTGATAGCGCGTTTGGAATCTGACTTCAAGTTGGGTTTAACCGGCACCACTGTTGGCTTTTTGAGTGGATCGTATTACCCCATTTGGTGCGCGACGGACGTCGCCACCGAGCAACTGACGGTCCAGATCAACATCACGGATGGAAACCACTTCTCTCATCCAGGCTCGGCGCGATGCGCGTCCAGTGCATGACACCGTGGTCGAGCGCTGTCGGCAGCCGAGCTTCTCCGAGAGCGACAGGTGCCTCGAAGCCGAAAGTCGGGTATCTAGCTACTCGACGGACGCGTGGCGCTCGTAGAACCCGGGTGACCCCGCAAGCTCAACGAGTTCATGCCGCGTTTCGGGCCGATGGTGCTCGTGCTTACTCAGCTGAGGCCGCCGAACAAGCGTTACCGTTCTGCATCGAGATATCTAACATCGAACTTGATACAGCGATGCTTGCTGCCAAGCCGACACCGGCTCCTGTACGGCTCGCATTGAGCCGGTGTGCGACACCCCTTTACGAACGAATACGTGCTTCCGCGCAAGTTGGTATCCGTGGATCTGGCGGTTGCGAGAGCGCTGAACAACAGTCTTGAGCGCAAGGAGGTGTCTGTGTGCATCTCGCTGACGGCGAGGTGCACACAGACACAACTTGGGGAGATCAGATCCGCCCATGAGCTATTGGCGGTGGTACCTGGTTAATGGACGGGCGCCGCGCAGTGGTCAGGTGCGGTTGCGAGCATGAGTGGCATCCGCTTCACTCAATTTAACGGACCTGGCCGGCACGCCGATCTGGGGACATTCTCAAGCGGATACTAATCCACAGGGCTCCGACACAAAGGCATTGCTCGCAACCGACTGTGACCATCGTCTCGACCAATCCATCAAGGCGAATTCATCGGCCTTCTACTGAGATACCTACTCGCTGGCCGCTGCTAGTCGTGGTTGGCTAGTACGCCGTTCTCGTCATGGCGAGATTGGAAACAAGATGGCAGTGCATGAAGTGCTCGGGTCGGCATGTAGTAGGCAACCCCGTTGGGTAGCTCGTCTATTCGTGTGGACGTGCGAAATGCCAGAGAATTAGAGTTGCTGGTGGGCCAACGGAATTCGACAGACTCGCTGGCGTCTGCAGATTGTTGACCACACGCCGCGGCGGGAACTCATCGATGAGAATGATTTTGTGATCGGAAGTGCGAGTTAGCACATAATCCAGGTAGGCACGTGGTTCGGGGTTACCGTGTGCAAGACATGCAGGCTTTTGGTTGTGGCCCGATTCCATGGAGCCGTCTCGCCGGCGCATGACCACAACCGGTCCAACAGTACTTTAAAACGCTAGCGAAGTCGGGCATCTTGATGTTCGTTTTTTCGACTTCACTCTCGAACCCACGCTCGCTCCATCTGACGTCATCCCGCAGTCTCTATTGCGCATAGCCACGATGTGCGCCACATTGCCGGCTTCGTGGCTGAGAAGCGAGGAGTTGGCGGAGTTTCCCAACTCTCAGGGAGGTGACTTTGATTTACTGAACAGTAGTTTCGACGCGTCGCAACCACTGGGTCGCGCAGCGTGATACATGGAGCGAACTGGATCGAGCGAGAAGACGATATCAGTGGATAACTGGACGAGGCCTTAATCTCTTTTTCACGAGGGGCGTTGTCGCTCCTACGTTCGTTGATGGACCGCCTATTCTCACACGTCGCCGACGCGCACGCGCCTGCCGGCCGCAGTCTCAGTTAGCATTTCTGGTGCGCGCTGACGACGATGTGAGAGGGGAGCGATTAGTACGATTGCCCGCTAGCAGGCTTGGTAGCCCAGTAGTCACAGTGATGCGAAGTCGTGATGTCGACGTTTGGTCGGATGGGCGTTGCGAACTGCATTCCGGTGCCGCCGCCGGCACTTACACTGGCCCAATGGGGAAGCGTTCCCCCATTGGGGTCACCAGCCGCAGCGAAGTTCTGAAGATACTGCCGCATGGTTGACGACAAGGCCAGATTTGACGCGGTCTGTTCAGAGCTTCCGAACTGACTGAACCAATACGGATTGTCAGCCGAATGGAAATTTCCCCACGGGCCGTAAAACGGAAGAATCGGACCAGGGTAACTCGCCGATCCATCGGGAATGATCTGCGCCTGGTTCTGCTCTGCGAACTCGTACCGCCAGATTGATGGTGAGTATTTCGAGAGGTTTGCCGCGTCGGTCATGGTTCCACAATACCACGCATAGTCTCCAACAGCTTCGGTCGCGGCATGAGTGGGATTCACGAAGTTGGCTGACGGATACAGCTGCTCGACATCAGATGGTGTCGTGACCGGTGACACGGAATTGAGGAGTGTCGCAACAGTCGTCGCGTAGTTGGCATCTGTGAGTGGAGCCGATGCGTAGTTCTTTGCCAACAGGCTCCGTTCATTGTGCATGCCACCAAAGATGATTGGCATTTTGTTGAACCGGCCAGCAGCGAAAGAATCGGATGTCGACTCGACCAGGAAATGTCCATCAATGATCGGTTGCCAGCCGCTTCCGCCTGTCGATGCATGGGTTCCAGCCCGAAGAGTGGCAAACGGGATCTTGCGGAGGCAGTCGAGGACCGACGAGTCTGTGCCTGGACATCCAAGTGCTGTTGCATCTTTTACGCCTTGCTGCTCGGCGGAGGCAAGAGGGATATCGAGCCGAACCGGACCATTGCTAATCACCATGGCTTTCTGGAACAATCCGGCAGATGAAGGCGACGCGAGGTGTGTAGTCACCGACATTCCACCAGCCGACTGGCCAAAGACGGTCACATTCGAAGGGTCACCGCCGAATGCTGCAATATTTGCCTGAACCCACTTCATTGCGGCCTGTTGATCGAGTAGGCCGAAGTCGGTCGCTGCAGATGGGTTTGCTGCGGTCAGAGCGGGATGGGCAAAGAAGCCAAGCCCACCAAGCCGATAGTTTATTGTTACAAGGACGAAGTGATTTTCCTTAGCCAAGGCGGTACCGTCCCAGATACCTCCAGAGCCGCTGGAGAATCCGCCCCCATGAATCCAGAACAACACGGGTGTCTTTGCGCCAGCAACTACATCAGCGGGCTTCCAAACGTTCAGGTAGAGACAATCTTCTTGTACGGCACAGCCACTGTTGGGAGCGCTAGCGGCTAGCGTAGAGCTACGCTGCGCGGTCGGTTGTGGAGCTTGAAAGCGTAGCGTTCCGACCGGAGGAGCTGCGTATGGAATGCCCTGAAACGATATGACTCCATTTGTAGCCGTCCCCGTGACTTTACCTTGCTGCGTCATCGCAACGGTCGGGTCAGGTGCTTGGGAAGTTGCCTGCGAATCAACATTTCCGCCTCCGCAGGCCGTGAGAGATAGAAAAGCACAACTCGCAGCTGCGAAGGAAAGGCGAACAGAGAGCTCGCGCGCACTTTTGAAGGGGAGGGAAGCGGTGATTTGGGCTTTACCCGAAGCACGAATGCTGCGGCGAACTGATGTCATTAAAGGATGTCTCCGTGATTGGTTTCTTTCAAGGCCGAGTGCGGCGGGTTACAGAAAATGCCAACGACTGCTCCCGCTCCGAGATTTGTCTACAACACGGTCACTCGCAGAGGCTCCTGAGTCGCGTGGTACGGCAAATCACACGGCCTCATTCAGCCTCGTTCCGCTATTGAATCTATTTTGATTGCATCAGGCAAGCGGAACTTTCTGATGAATTCTTCAGGTACGCTGATAAGTTCAATTGCGAAAGATGATTCAAGATTCAGCCCGTACAGCTGAATTCGGAAGCGGGCTGTGTCAGCGGTCGCACGGGGCCGATTGCAGGCTTAAAGCGTAAGAAGAAGCCTTGGTTAAGACGATTCGTAGTACCTTTTCATGACTGCTCCTCTGAAGCACAGTGAGAAAAGCTCATAAGTGCCGAAGGGAGTCGGCGTCAGACCTCTTCTTTGGAACATTTTTGGCGTGAGAGCCCTAAGATGGAGACTAATTAAATGTCGCTGATGAACGTTCAACCGAGGCAACTGCATGCTTTCTTGGAAGTTTGCCGACTGCAGAGCTTTTCGAGGGCTGCCGAGAAGATTCCAATGTCGCAGTCTGGTATCAGCATGCTCATCCGAGATCTCGAGACGACCGTTGGTGCCCGTCTGTTCGATCGAACAACCAGGTTGGTCGTGCCCACAGACGCCGGTCGGAAACTCCAAGTCGCTGCTAAGCGGATTTTGCTCGACTACGCCGACCTCGAAGAGTCTCTCGCCGGTACGCATGTCGAACGCACATCGAGACTCTCGCTGGCAGCTACCCCTATGGTGTCCGCCAATCTACTGCCGGCGACATTGAACGACTTTAGGACTAGTCACCCGGGAGTGACGGTTGAGCTCGAAGATGTCGAGATGAGAAGCGTTCGTCAAGCGGTGCTGGACGGACGCGTCGACATTGGTTTGGGATTCTTTATCCGGCCAGCGGTTGGATTGGGTAGAACGCCCATTTGTAAGTTCAAACTGATGTTGGTCAGTCCGGTTCAATCGTTCGGTTCACCGGTGTCTGGTCGTGCTGGGCTTGGACCGCCTCGAAACTGGAATAGCCTTTCAGGACTTGATTTGATTAGTTTGCCGCCTGACAACCCGATTCAGTACCTCATTGAAGGTCACTTGAAGCGGATCGATCGAGCGCATGAGAGGCGTCCGACTATGAACTTCATAGGAACATTGGTTGGGATGGTCGAAGCAGGACTAGGGAACGCGATCATTCCTTCGTTTGCCCTTCCTGACTGTTTGAGGCGGCGAGTGATGGTATCAATGCTGGTAGAACCTTCCGTCAGCATCGATTTGATCGGTGCCACTCGTCGTGGTGTCGAGCCGAAGACTATTGCGTCAGAGTTCACTCAAATACTCAAGAGCACCGCAGCTCGGATGGTTGCGAAGCCCGCGTCTCCGTAGGGCACGAATGGAGGTCGTGCAATCCTTCGAAGTGCGTGTGCCAGTGGGGGGCGGTTTATGTATGGAGCCAGCCTGAGACCCTAGCTCCCACCTCGTTAGATGATCTCGCCCTCGCAATGTTCGCCGAACAAAGTGGCGGGCGAACTTGATGGCTGGCGACCACACACTATTAGCTTGCCAACGGCAGCCAGTCAGTTCTTCGGGGGCGAGGAGTCAGGGAGGAGAGATCGGCCCACATCCAGTTGAAATCTGCGGGAGTAACCATCTCGAATCGGATGACGGAACAAGATTTGACCGTCAGTACCGGCGCAAACCAGCTTGGTATCCGCTGCTAGTTTATCGAAGGAGGCCATTGTGTTGATTCGCACCGGTGTCTGTTGAACGACTGGTGCGTCATCCGCTGTAACCAGCGCCGAAGCAGCTTGCGTTGAGCCTCACCAAAATAACAGCAGAATTTCTGCATTGCGGAGAGATCACGCCATCGCTGAGTCTCGATTTCGAGATATTGTTACAGGTATCGCGCTGAGCCAGCAGCTAGCCGAAGCCCCAGGTCGCTTGAGCGGCTTCTCATAATACTGACGGCATGCGACACGCTTTAAGGAGAACGCCGCGCCGCCACGCCTCCAAGTAAGTCACCTTGCTCGAATCCATCCGGGCCATATTTCTACGCGTCCCGCGCAAGTCAATGCCCCGCGCCACGAGGAGGCACGCAACTGAGCACGAGGCGATCGCCTCCGCCGGCAATAGCGTCGAGCCTGGCGTTGTGGAATTCCTGGCTGCCGCAGCGCCATTCGGCAAGATAGTCACCGCGGCAATCTCCGGAAGGTTTCGCAGTAGTGGAGAGCGGATAGTCGCACGTGTGCAAGCCGTTGCAATGCTGCGCGATGTCCTGCGTGACGTTGCCGTGCGGCGCACCGCAATTGCCGCCGGATGTGCCCGAAATAATTGTAATCGTCGCTTCAGTCGCGCCGATCGCGAACGACGATATCAACAGGCCGCCAAGACAAGCAGCCATTGATGTGCCCCTGCAGGCACTTGCAGTTGGCTTCATGATGTACCTCCCGAACGGGCTCTCTGCGAACCCCTGCAGACTTGCACGCGCCGCTTCCAGTCGATCTTTCCATGATAGCGCGCTTATGTCCGAGCTGGGTAGGAAGCGATGTTGCGCTGCACAGCAGCCAGGTCAACCATCACGAAAGGGGGCCCTTGCGCAACGCTAGTCGTGCTCGGTCCTAACGGGCTCCGGATGGGACAAAGCCGGACCGGTTGACTTCATGCCAAAGAGCGCTCCAACTTTGGAAGAGACGGCAAGTCAAATGCGACAGAAGTGGCACCGGTGCGTTTAATAATTGCGTTGCCTCGTCGAACGTCGGAAAGCAAACGGTGCGCGAAGAGACACTAGCAAAGGAACGGGCGGGAGAAAGCTCAGTCATGTGGTAAGTCTGGCGCGGTGGTCTTTGTTAAAGCCGGCGAAACGTGAGCCCTCTCACTTGACTATCATTTTGATATGGCTGGCAACCGCGACGAGTTCCTTTCGCTGGTTGAAGCACTCGACACGCGAGGTCATTCTTCCTTTTTCCTTGTCGATGTTCTCGACCGTATAGCGTGTCGTCACGGTGTCGCCCGGGCGTACGCCACCGAGAAATCTCACCTTGTCATACCCGAGCGATACAGAACGGCCAATGCGAGTCCGGGCGGAGACCGTCGACATGAAGCCCATCAGCAGCGTTCCGTGTGCGATACGGCCTCCGTACTGGCTGTCCTTCATGTATTCCTCGTTGATGTGATTCGGCGAGAAATCGCCTGTAATGCCGGCATACAGGTAAATATCGGATTCGGAGACCGTCTTTGTGAACACAACGGTCGTGCCGATTTCGACGCCGTCGAGATTGCCCGTGGGCGATTCGTAGTATTCGCGTTCCATGACTTTTCCTTGGGTGGCGCTTCGGCGTGTCGATCAATGCACGCTGCGCAGTAAATCCATGAGCAGAGGCGGGCTGGCGAGAACGGGCGCCTTCAATTCTTTATTCAATGCGGGCTCCAATCGCGCTAGCGATGCTTGCGCAAGGACGATCACGTCCGCTTCATCGCCGAGCGTTTGGGCGGCGCGAAGCACAAGTTCGTCGTGGCGATCGCGATCGCCGCGCGTCAATGCGTCCAATGCGTGCGGCACAAGAGACGGTACAACTCGAACTTCGCGGCCGAGAGTCTGGGCATGCGCGTGCAGCAACGCGGTGCTCGGTTGTATCGTGCTGTCAGCCGTGCACAGTAGCCCTATCGTTTGCCCGGTCCGCACAGCTTTCTCCGCCATCGGGTCATCGATCTTGTGAATTGGCACCGACGTCAGCGTGCGGGCGATATCCACCGACGGTGACGT
Organism: Paraburkholderia sp. Ac-20342; assembly: GCF_017104985.1. Lineage (NCBI taxonomy): Bacteria > Pseudomonadati > Pseudomonadota > Betaproteobacteria > Burkholderiales > Burkholderiaceae > Paraburkholderia > Paraburkholderia sp. Ac-20342. The sequence continues at coordinate 47,601 of NZ_JAAGPQ010000052.1, forward strand.
GGAAGAGCACGTCATTACGATCCGCGTGGCGCCCGCGTCGACGGCCTGCATGATCTGCGTGACAGCGCGCCGATAAACGCCAGGAACGGGCTTGCGGGCAAGCAGGTCCTGTAGCAAGCTCTCATCGAGCATGTGAAAAGCGTCGGCGTGCGGAAGTGTTTCGGCGACCTGCTTCCGGAACTCGTCTACCAGCCACGCCACAGTATGAATGAATGCAATACGGGCCATGCCGGCACCTAACCGTGCGCTGCCACGGGCGCGGCAGTCATTCGATCAATCAATCCTTTCGCGCCTCGCATGATGATGGAGGTGTCGGTGGCCACTCCCACGAATTCAACGCCTTGTGCGATGCGCCGTGACGCCTCCTGTTCGTTGAGCGTCAGATACCCGGCCGGCACACCGAGATCGCGCAGACGCGCGAACGCATCATCGATCGCCGAGAGGACCTCGGGATGGAGCGCGTCGCCGATATGACCCATCGAGGCGGCCAGATCTGTCGGTCCGATGAACACGCCGTCGACGCCATCAACGCTCGCGATGGCTTCGAGATTGTTCAGACCTCGCTGGGTTTCGATCTGTACCAGCACGCAGATCTGATCTTCCGCGGTACGGAAGTAATTGTTGTTGAGGCCATAGGACGCCGCTCTCGTACTGCCCGAGACGCCACGTACGCCGCGCGGGGGATAGCGTGTGAAACTGACGGCGGCAGCCGCTTCGTCCGCGGTCTGAATACACGGATACAGCAGAGACTGCGCACCGGCGTCCAGGTAGCGCTTGACCAGAACCATGTCGAGCCACGCCGGGCGCACGATCGCGCTACAGGGCAACGCCGCGATAGCCTGCAACTGCGACACGATCTCCGGCATATCACTCGGAGAGTGCTCGGTGTCGAGTAACAGCCAGTCGAATCCGCAGCCCGCCAACAACTCGACGAGATTGGGGCTGGCCAGCGTGGAGAAGAGGCCGAGCTGCTGTTTGTGGGCGAGCAACGCCTGCTTAAATTGATTGATGCGAGTGTCCATGAGATCGATGAGGTGGGTCGGTTTGCATGCCGCCGGAAGCGGCCTGTAGGGCACGGCCAAGCTCAGTGGCAATTGCTTGGGCCCGCGATCTGGCGAGTGTCACAAACTCCTGCATCGCCATTCGCTGTGCGTCGATGGTCAGACTAACTCCCGCTACTGGATTGCCGTCAGGATCGAAAACCGGAGTGGCGATCGTCCGCAAGCCATAGGCGTTCTCGCCATCCGATATGGCGTACCCTTGCTCGCGCACATGCTTGAGACGCTCGAGGAGCGCATCGAGGTCAGTCAGCGTATGTTCAGAAAGTTTGATGCGTTCTGCACTCGCTAGAACTTCCACCTGCCTGGGCAAAGGCATGAACGCGAGGATCACGTGGCCTAGTGCGGCGCCATACGCACGTACGCGACGTCCCGGCTTTCGATCCAGGTTGTACCGTCCGAGGTTTTGCTCCACGCGCGCGAGATACACGACATCCGCGCCCTCCAATACTCCGACCGACGCCGCGTCGCAATAGTCGGGAACACATTCTTCGAGTAGTGGGCCCGCGTGCCATCCGAGGTCCTGCGACGAGAGCGCTGCGTATCCCAGATCCAGGCATTTCAGCGTCAGCCTGAAGCGGCGTTCGGCAACCGGCCGTAGATAACCAAGACTCACCAGCGTGTGGGTCAACCGGAATGCGGTGCCACGGTCGATGCCGCTTCTCGCTGCGATCTCGGGAATCGTCAGCACGTGCTGGCCGGCACTGAAGCACTGAAGCACGCTGAACGCCTTGGCCACGGAGTTCACAACGTTCTTCGGATTGTCAGCGGGCGACGCGCGGACACCTTCCGCAGGCGATGCCACAGATAGCTCGTCTGGAGTGCCAGTTGATCGGATTGCGTTCATATGTTTTTCCATGTGTTTGATACTAGATGCCCCACGAGTATGCAGATATGCGTGATAACCCCGATAAACAAGCAGCTATCCGACTCATACTATTTGGGCAGTTTCAATTGATGATCGGATTGTATACATGTGATCGTATTCCGATCAATATAATTTAAATCGGAGACAGCCTCGGTTGCTGGCACGTCAGTGCTGGCTCAATTCAACTGGGGTATGCCGTGTCTTATTGATAGGACAGGAACGATGACTTCACTTACCAGTAGCAAGCCGGTGCAAGGAGACAAACGCAGCGCGAGTGCTCGCGAAACCCTGGAGCAGGGCATGCCGAAGATCGCCGCCACCTGCGCGATCGGCACGACGATCGAGTATTACGATTTCACGCTCTATGCGATTGCCACGGCACTCGTGTTCAACCGTATATTTTTTCCGGCGCACGATCCGCTGGTCGGCGTACTGCTTGGCTTCGTCACGTTTTTCGTGGGGTATTGCGCGCGCCCTCTGGGAGGGATTGTGTTCGGTCATTTGGGCGACAGGATCGGACGCAAGAAGTCGCTTCTGATGACCGTGATCATCATGGGCGTTGCCACTGTGATCGTCGGCCTGATTCCCTCATATCAGTCGATCGGCATCTGGGCTCCGGTAACGCTGGTCACGTTGCGTTTCCTTCAAGGTATCGGTATAGGCGGCGAGTACGGTGGCGGTATGGTGATGGTGGTCGAGCATTCACCAACGAGGCTGCGTGGTTTTTATAGCGCATTTGTCCACATTGGCATTCCCGCTGGCCTGCTACTGCCATTGTTTCTGCTAGGGGTACTCAACGCGTTCATGTCCGACACGGCATTCATGAGCTGGGGCTGGCGTATCCCGTTCCTGCTGACGATCGTCCTGCTCGTCCTTGGCGTGATCATCCGGATGCAGATCTCCGAGACGCCGGACTTTGTCGCGATGCGCTCGCGTGGCGACATGGAGAAGCTGCCACTCGTCACGGCGATTCGCGGTCACTGGGCAAGCATTCTGCTAGGCATCGGCGGCAGAATTGCCGAGAGCGGCCTGTTCAATATCTATGCCGTCTTCGCGATCGCTTACTGCGTCACACAAATGAAAGTGCCGCGGCAAGCGGTTCTGAACGGGATGATCCTCGCTTCGGTACTGGAATGTTTCACGCTGCCGTTTTTCGGCTGGCTCTCAGATAAGGTCGGACGCAAGGCGGTGTTCGCGGGCGGGATGATCTATCAGGCAATCCTGGCATGGCCGTTTTTCATGCTTCTCAACACAGGCAGGCCGTTATGGATTGGTGTCGCGCTGGTGCTCGCGCTCACCGTGGGTCACGCGTCGGTGTCTGGCCCACAAGGCGCCTTTTATTCCGAGCTGTTTCCGCCGAAGGTGCGCTACACAGCTTTGTCGCTGGTTCAACAAATCGGGCCGATCCTGGGCGCGGGCGTCTCACCGCTCGTGGCGACGACGATCCTCAAGCAGAACTGGGGTTGGCCGGTGATTGCCCTGTATATGGGCGCGATGGCAATTCTGGCGGCGGTATGCGCGGTGTTTCTGCGGCATAGCGTTCATCAATTTGATTATGCGGAGGAAAGGGTATGAAAAATCCCTACGAGGGAATGAAGGCGATCGTCACGGGGGGAGGTGCCGGCATCGGTCAGGCGATTGCTCAGGCGTTCATTGAGCGGGGCATGCATGTCGGTGTGCTCGATCTGTCGATCGAAGGTGTGCCTGAGGGCGCGCAGGGCTTCGTCGTCGATGTACGCAACGACCAGCAGGTCAATGCTGCCATCGAGCGGTTCGCGGACGCCGCTGGTGGCATTGATGTACTCGTGAACAACGCGGGCATTAGCTACCAGGGGCGCGTCGAGGATGGCGAGATCGCGGACTGGCTGCCAGTGTTCGACATCAACGTAGTCGGGTACGCCCGATGCGTGCGAGCGGCATTGCCTTATCTCAAGCATTCGAAGTCCGCGTCGATCGTCAACATCGCATCGTGTACGGCAGCGACGGGATTGCGTCGGCGCGTGGTTTATTCGGCGACAAAAGGCGCGATCGTTTCAATGACACAGGCGATGGCCGCGGATCTGCTTCACGAAGGGGTACGCGTCAATTGCGTCAATCCCGGAACTGTCGACACGCCGTTCATTTCCACGCTCGTGGCACGCGCGAAAGATCCCGCAGCGCAGCTTCTTGCGTACCAGAATCGTCAGCCGACTGGTTTTCTCGTGAGTCCGGCGGAAGTGGCGGAAGCCGTCGTTTATCTGGCACATCCGGCAGCCAAATCGACGTCCGGGACGACGCTGACCGTAGACGGCGGCATGAAGAACCTGTTGCTTTTCGACCTGTGAACTGAGCCGATGACGACTTCCTGGCAGCCCTGCGATCGCTATCCCGATCCCGCCGTCGTGGCGCTAGATCCATCGTTTGAACGGTACCGACTGTCGCTGGCTCGCGTCGAGAGACTGGGAACCGGCTTTGGTTTCACCGAAGGTCCGTGCTGGTTCGGCGACGGAGGATATCTGCTGTTCAGCGATATTCCGAATGACACAGTCTATCGATGGCTTGAAGCGACCGGAGAGATATCGGTCTATCGCAAACCGTCTCAGCTCACGAACGGCAACACGCGTGATCGACAGGGCCGTCTGGTGAGCTGCGAGCATGGCACACGGCGGCTCACACGTACCGAATACGACGGATCGATCACCGTGCTCGCCGATCATTTCGAAGGGCGGAGACTCAATTCGCCAAACGATGTCGTAGTGAAGTCTGACGGCTCGATCTGGTTTACGGATCCACCTTTTGGCATTAGCAACGATTATCTCGGGCGGCGCGCGCAGGCGGAACTGGGCACATACGTCTACCGGCTTTCCGTGCAAGGTGTGCTTTCCGTGGTAGCCGAACATGTCCTGTCTCCGAACGGACTCTGTTTTTCTCCCGACGAGAAGACGCTTTACGTTGTTGAGAGTCGAGGCGAGCCGCATCACAAGATCGTGGCGTTTCCTGTCAATGACGACGGCAGTTCGCTCGGCGCGTCGAGTGTACTGATCGATTGTGGCGAGGGTATTCCGGATGGGGTGCGATGCGATGAGGACGGTAACTTGTGGTGCGGCTGGGGAATGGGCCGCGACGATTTGGACGGCGTGCGAGTGTTCGATCCCTCGGGCCGCCCGATTGGCGTGATCCGCTTGCCGGAGCGCTGCGCCAATCTGTGTTTCGGAGGCCGTGTCAGGAACCGTCTGTTTATGGCTGCGTCGCGATCTCTCTACGCGCTTTACGTCAATACGCGCGGCGCGATCTGAACGTCTACGTTTTTTCAATCCATTCCATTTATTCAGGCAAGACATGAACTGGTTAGAGCATGAACCACTCAGTGCCGATGTGGTGGTCGTCGGCGGCGGCGGAGCCGGGCTGCGCGCCGCATACGAGGCGGCAGCACAGGGCGCCTCGACGATTCTCGTGTTGAAAGGCCGCCTGACACGAAGCGGCGCGACGGCTTTTGGCGTCGCAGAACTCGCCGGATTTTCGGTGCCCGACGGCGCGGTCGATCCGCTCGACTCGCCTGATGTTCACTTCGCCGACATCATGCGGGTCGGCCAGGGTTGCAACGATGAGCGTCTTGTGCGGATTCTCGTCGACGAAGCCATTTCCGCCGCGCACGATCTGGAACGCTGGGGTATCCAGTTCGTCATGGACCCGAACACCGGCAAGCCGCTTGTGGCGATGGGAGACTTCGCATCGCGGCCGCGCAATCGCAAGATCTATCACCATGGCAAGCCGATCACCGAAGTGCTGGCGCAGGAAATCGCGAAGCTGGGTGTGGTCGTACTCGAGCACAACGCAGTGCTCGGATTGCTCAAAAGCGATGCGGGGATTGAAGGCGTGCTTTGCGCCGATGAGAACGGCGTCGTTAGAGAAGTACGCGCGGGCGCGACCGTGCTCGCGACCGGCGGCGCCGGTCAACTGTTCGAGCGCAGCCTGATGCCACCCGACATTACCGGAGATGGCTACGCATGGGGCTATCGGAACGGTGCGAAGCTGGTCAACATGGAATTCATGCAGGCAGGCTTCGGCACTGTCAGGCCGTCGCTCAATATCGTGCTGCCGTGGTACTGGGCGTTGCTGCCGCGATTCACCGATCGCGACGGGCAGGACATTCTGGACGGCGTGCTGCCGCCGGACGTCGAGGCGGCGCACGCGATGAAGACCAAGGTGAAGCACTATCCTTTCAGTACCTCGGATGCGTCGAGATGGCTGGAGATCGCCGCTAAACGCGCCATCGACGAACAACGTGTGCCCGACTCCGGCAGCTTCCTTCTCGATCTGCGCAATGTGGATCAAACGCTGTTGCCGCCTGGTGGCGATCTGTCGGTGATGTGGCCGATCTCCAAGGACTGGATGAAGCGCAAACGCATGGACGTCGATGCGCAACCGCTCGAAATCGGCCTGTTCGGGCATTCGATCAACGGCGGCATGGTTATCAATGACGATTGCGAGACCACTGTGCCCAATCTGTTAGCCGTCGGCGAAACTGCGGGCGGTCCGTATGGCGCCGACAGGCTGGGCGGAAACATGCTGCTGACGTGTCAGGTGTTCGGCCGTCGTGCCGGCCGTCGTGCGGCCGAACTGGGCATGTCACGCCGGGGACTCGCGTTGCGGACCGAACGTCCCGAACTGCGTCATCTCGCGCTCGGCGGCGGGAGCGAAGACGTGCGCGAAGTCAAGCGGAGGGTGAGGGCGGCCATGAGCCAGCATGTGCTGATTATCCGCTCGGCGAAGTCGCTCGACAGTGCCTCACAGGAACTTGGGGCTATTCGCGAGTCGGTGCTTGCCGATCGGTTTCGGATCGACACCCCCGCACAGGCCGTGGAAATGAACGAGGCGTGGAACCTGCTCGACGTCGGCGAAATCATGGTCGCTGCTGCAAGCATCCGGCGCGAGACACGTGGCAGCCACTTCCGCAGTGATTTCCCGCAGACCGATTCTGAATGGGATTGCCCAGTTCAGGTCGAATTGCGCGGCGATCGGCCCAATGCGCGCAAAGCGCCGTTTGCACCGAGGTGATAGTGAGCGCCAGAGAAAAAATGCGCGGTACCGCGCGTCCGAAGGTTCAGCGTGCCGATGAAGCGATTTCGTTGATTCGCAGCGGGTCGACGATCGCCATCGGTGGGGCGGGCGGTGTTGGAGAACCTGACGCGATTATCGAAGCGCTGGTCAGCCGTTACCGCCGTACCGGCGAACCCGGCAATCTGACCGAAATCCATCCGATACGCACTGGCGAAATCGATGGCCGCGGGACCAGCGCGCTGGGCGTGCCGGGTTTGGTGAGCTGCATGGTCGGCGGGGCGATCTGGCCGTCTGGCATGACCGAACTCGTGGAGCGGATCAACGATGGCGAGATGGAGGCATACAACCTGCCGATTGGCATCCTGTACGCAATGCTCGAAGCGACAGCTGCCGGACGCCCGGGCGTCGTGTCGTCAGTAGGACTCGATACCTGCATGGACCCGCGTTTTGGCGGAGGCTCTCTCAATTCGTGTTCGTCGCGCCGTCTCGTCGAACGCATCGAAATTCATGGTACCGAATATCTGTTCTATCGGGCCCTTCCGGTCGATACGGCGATCATCCGCGCAACGGTGGCGGACACGCTGGGCAACGTAAGCACCGAGGAGGAGCCGTCGGTGTGCGGCAGCCTGCTGCTTGCGCAGGCGGCGCGCGCGTCGGGCGGTCGCACGATTGTCCAGGTCAAGCGCATCGTGCCCGCGGGCACGCTCGATCCGCGCAAAGTCAGGATCCCGGGCATTCTTGTCGACGCCGTCGTCGAACACTCGTCGCAGTGGCAAACGACGCGCCACGCGTTCGATCCGACCACGGTTGGCGACGCACGTATGGACATGTCAACGTTGCCGACTGTGCCGCGTGAAAAGCGCATCGTCTTGCGGCGCGCGCTGATGGAAGTCGACGAAGGCGAGTCGATTGCTATCGGCGCGGGTCTTCCCGGCTTTCTGCCGAACGAAGCCATACGCACTGGCCTGTTCGATCGGGTGACCTTCACGATTGAGCACGGCGTGATCGGTGGACTCAACGGTTATTCGGCTGGCGGCAGTACGTTTCCGCTGGCCCATAACCCGGAGGCGATCATCGACGCGGCCGACCAGTTGCGCACCTATGCGGGCGGCGGAGTCGATATCGCATTCCTTGGCGTCGGCGAGATCGATAGCGCGGGCAACGTCAATGTCAGCCGGTTAGGCCGGCGAATTCCGGGCAGCGGTGGCTTTATCGAAATCACGCAAGGCATTCGCCGAGTGGTTTTCTGTACCACGCTGGAAGGTCAGGGCGTGCGCAAGTTCAGACAGGCGGTTCAACAGGTAACGTTTTCGGCATCACGTGCCCGTCTATTGGGAACTCACGTGCGTTATGTCACCGAGAGAGCTGTCTTTGGTTTGAGCCATCGCGGACTTGTACTTCTGGAAGTCGCTCCAGGCGTTGATCCGCAACGAGATCTGCAGCGCGTGCTGGATTGCGACTTCGAGATTTCGCCGGAGCTTCAACTCATGCCGGCCAACTGTTTCGAGTTCTAGAGAGAACGTAACTATGCTATCCCATGTCCAGTTTTTGAGCCCGGCTGACGCCGTCAGCCGCATCCCTGATGGCGCAACCGTTGCGATCGGGGGCACGGGGCCATCGCTCGAGGCAGATGCCGTACTCCAGGCGCTGCAAGAGCGCTTTGTGCAAACAGCCAGCCCCCGCAACCTGACTGTGTTTGCGCCTGCGTTGCCTGGAGATCGGGCGGGAATTGGCGGACTCAACTGCATCGCACATGAAGGGCTGCTTGCGCGAATGATCGGGGCGTCCTTCAGCAGTTCCCGGCACCCTGCGCTCATCGAGATGATTCGCAACGAGGCCTGTGAAGGCTACGTCATTGGCATGGGGACGCTCGTGCAGTTACTGGATGCCGCCGCGAGCGGCAAACCGGGCGTGCATACGACGGTGGGCATTGGCTCGTTTCTGGATCCTCGCAACGAAGCTGGGCGGATGAACGCCCGGTCGCGCGACACGATGGCTCAGGTGACGGAAGTGGCGGGCAAGGAGTATCTGTTTTACCCCACGCACCATATCGATGTGGCGATCATTCGCGGAACAACAGCAGACGAGAACGGTTACATCAGTTTCGAGGAAGAGCCGAATACGCTCGCCATGCTGGAACTCGCCTCCGCGACGAAGGCATGCGGTGGCCTCGTGATTGCACAGGTGAAACGGCTGGCGAGGGCGAACAGCCTTGACCCAAAGTTGGTCCGCATACCTGGCCCGCTGGTCGATGTGGTGGTCGTGAATCCAGCGCAAACGCAGGTGTCCAGCCAGATGTTCGACCCTGCGCTAGGAGCGAATCCGGCGCTCTCTGGTTCGTTAAAGGTGCCGCTCCATCGTCTTCCGCGTCTCGAGGATCCAATGCTGCGTGTAATGATGCGCAGGGCGGCGCTGGAGTTGAGGCCAAACGATGTCATCAACATCGGCGTGGGTGTTGCCACCAGCCTGCCGAGCATCGCGCTGGAAGAAGGCATTCTCGACGATCTGACCTTCACCAACGAACACGGCATTTTCGGCGGCATTTTCACCTCGGTATTGGGCAAGTCGTTCGTTCCAGCGCTGAATGCGGATGCGATCATGGATTCGAGTTTCCAGTTTGGCTTCTATGAGTCAGGTGGTCTTTCCGTGACGTTCCTCGGCATCGGCGAAATCGATGCCGCGGGACATGTCAATGTCAGCAAGTTTGGGCGCGAATGGAATGGCTGCGGAGGCTTCAATAGCATCACCGATCGTACATCTCGCCTCGTGTTTTGCGGATCGCTCACCACGGGCGGTCTCCAGGTGGCGGTCGAGGACGGTGAGCTCAGAATCGTGCGCGAAGGCCGACACAAAAAATTCGTGAACCGGGTGGAGCAAGTCACCTTGAATGCGACGCGAGCGCGCAAGCAGGGACAGCAGGTTCTGTATATCACCGAGCGAGCTGTGTTCGAGCTGGGAGACGATGGTCCGGTCGTGATCGAAATCGCTCCGGGAATTGATTTCGATCGCGATATTCAGGATCAGGTCGGCTTTGAATTGAAAAAGTCTCCCGCGCTTAAGCGGATGGACTCGCGAATTTTCCAGGAGCCGGCAATGGGGCTGCTTGATACATTCGTGGCTAGCTGCTAACGGCTGCACCCTCGATTAAGTTTGCCGGCCCGGACAAGAAATCTCAAAAAGGGTGTTTCTCCTCGCTTTGCGGCATCGCGTCGGGCCCGGCAAATTTCCTTGTGAACCACTGCGAAGTCTTAAATTCTCTAATCCGCTTCAGGAATGAGGCGGCAGTATGGGAGTAAGAATTCGCTGCAGCGTGGAGAGGTATGATCGATGAAGAATATAGGCCGATATCGTTACTTCATAGCGGTTTTGCTGTTCGTGGCCGGCGCGATAAATTACATCGACCGCTCCGCCCTTGGGATTGTTGCTCCAATCATTGACAAGGAATTTGGTCTCTCACCATCGCAGCTAGGCATTATCTATAGTGCTTTTTTTGTTGGCTATGCGATCTTTGCGTTTGTCGGTGGCCATCTTGCAGACCGCTATGGCCCACGCCGGGTCTTTTCCGTGGCAATGGGCAGTTGGTCGATTCTGTGCGGCCTCACTGCGACCGTAACCGGATTCGGATCTCTGCTGATTTTCCGCGGCTTGTTTGGCTTCGCCGAAGGCCCGATGAACTCGGTCATGAACAAGACAGTCGGAAACTGGTTCTCGAGGTCGGAAACTTCGACGATTCTTGGCTTTGCTTTCTCTGGTCAAACGGTCGGCGCTGCAATCGCCGGGCCAGTGGTCGGATTGCTTGCTCTGAATTTCAGTTGGCGAATCGCTTTTGTATTCGTCGCAAGCGTCGGGCTGGTCTGGATCATAGCCTGGCGCTTACTGATGACTGATAAGCCTGCGGATAACCACCGTGTATCAGCAATAGAACTGGAATTCATCGAGCAAAATCGCGAAGCGCTTCGCGCCGAGATCGATGGTGGTGAGACAAAAAGTTTGCGCGCCTACCTGATAAGGCCAAGCACGCTTGCACTCGCGATGGGGCTGTTTTCTACCAGCTATACGCTCTTTGTATTTATCTCGTGGCTCCCAAGCTATTTCGTCAACGAGTTACACCTGGACGTTGCCGAGATGAGTTTCATGACCGTCATTCCTTGGGCTTTTGGCGGGATCGGCTACTTTTTCGGCGGCATTTTCTCCGATATTTTCTTCAGGAAAATGAAAAGCAAGCTGATGGCGCGCAAGTTGCCCGCGGTGCTGTTACTTGCGCTTTCCGGCGCGATGCTAGTTGGGGTGAGCGTCGTCCACACGATCATGCTCGCGGTCTTGCTGATTGCTCTTGCCGTCATGTTCTTGACGTCTGCCACACAGGCGTGCTTTGCCATGATGCATGAATTGATTCCCGCCAACAGGCTCGGCGGCGTCACCGGCTTTATTCACCTTATAAGCAATCTGGCTGGGATATTGAGCCCGGCCATGATGGGCTTCGTGGTTCAATATTTTCATGGCTACTCGGGTGGTTTCGTCGCGGGCGCTGTCGTTGATCTGATTGGCGTACTGGCGATGGCGATTTTCATCAGACCGGAAAAGCATAGGGAAACGCTGAGTGATGCTCTGCCGGATGAGCTTCCTCCTGTAACCGAATAGTTATTTCGCCGATAAAACCGAAATTTTGATATCCAGCAAAGCGGTGCTCCGTCAGGCTTTTAGGTAGTTCGGTGACGAGGATTCGATCGCTATCGGTGATGGTCTATCAGGTTTCCTGCGGAGCGAAGCGGGATGCACAAGGATTTTCTGGTCTAGCACTGTCTTTTGGTGACTCACATTCGTGAGCCACCGGAAAAACGTCGCCATCAATTTAAGTAGAAAAAGCAACCACAAGGTGCCTACGACTCCAAGCGAGTTCAAAGGCGAAGATTTTTCGAAAAGAACCTATCGCTAAGGTGTGGCTTCAACACGTGAGAAAAGCGCGTCGTTGCAGATTACCTATCGCGCAGCACTTTTGAATCACTAACGTTGATATGTAGTGGTCTAATGAAACCAGACACTGATTTAGGCGAGAATGCTCGCCATGGAGAGGTGTCTGATGCCGAAGCAACGTCGTTCGTTTTCCCCCGAGTTCAAACAGCAAGCCGCCGGTCTGGTGCTC